>JANOCN010000402.1:0-5714 GCA_031412185.1 Betaproteobacteria bacterium
CACTCTCTGCGGTAAGAAACACTGCGGTGCCCTCCACACGCACCGGCGGACTGACAAACACGGCCTCCAGGAAACCAGGCAGGTCAATGGCATCGGCGCGCAGTTTTTCGTTGAGCATGCGCCGACCTTGTTTCCAGGTGATCATCAAGGTAAATATCACGCCGCCGATCACCAGCGGGAACCAGCCACCTTCGAACAGTTTCATCAGGTTGGACGCAAAAAACGCGAAGTCGACCACGAAGAACCAGCCGGTGGCGGCGAGGCACAGCGCCAGCGGGTAGTTCCACTTGTAGCGGATCACGTAAAAGGTAAGGATGGTGGTGATCAGCATATCGGTACACACCGCTATGCCGTAGGCGGCCGCCAGGTTGCTGGACGAACGGAACATCACCACCGCAAGAACGATCGTCGCGAACAGCCCCCAATTGACGAATGGGATGTATATCTGTCCGGTATCGCGCACGCTGGTGTGCTGGATGTTCAGGCGCGGCAGATATCCCAGCTGTATCACTTGCTTGGTGACGCTGAAGGCTCCGGTGATGAGCGCCTGCGAGGCGATGACGGCAGCCATCGTGGCCAGCACCACCAGTGGAATCAGGGCCCAGTCGGGTGCCATCAGATAAAACGGGTTCTTCACAGCTTGCGGGTTCTTCAGCAACAGGGCACCCTGGCCAAAATAGTTCAGTGTCAGCGCCGGCATCACAACCGAGAACCAGGCCAGCCGGATCGGTTTCTTGCCGAAGTGCCCGAGGTCTGCGTACAAGGCCTCAGCACCGGTCACACACAACACCACCGCACCCAGAATAATGAAAGTGGTGCCCGGGTTGTTGAACATGAACCCCAGCGCGTAGTGCGGGCTGAGCGCCTTGAGGATGACCGGATTGGTGATGATGTGCGACACCCCGAGCAGCGCGATGACGATGAACCAGAACAGAGTGATCGGGCCGAAGAATTTGCCGATGCCTGCCGTACCGCGCTTTTGGACTACAAACAGGAAAAATAGGATCACCAGAGTCAGCGGAACCACGTAGGTCTTGAAGGCGGGCGAAACCACCTCCAGGCCTTCGACCGCCGACAACACCGAGATTGCCGGTGTGATGACGCCGTCGCCATAAAACAGCGACGTACCAAAAATACCCACGAGGAGCAACACCGAACGCAGGCGCGGGCTGCCTTTGACGGCCTGGGACGCCAACGCCAGCATGGCCACCAACCCGCCCTCGCCATTGTTGTCGGCCCGCAGCACCAATGCCACATATTTGACCGACACGATGGTTGTCAGCGTCCAGAAGAATATCGACAGGATGCCGTAGACGTTGTCGGGAGTAAATGGCACATGGCCAGAACCAAAAACCTCCTTGATGGCATACAGGACGCTGGTTCCAATATCGCCGTAGACGACACCAATGGCACCCAAGGTGAGCGCGCTGAGAGAGGATTTGGAGCTTGACACAAAACATCCCCGACCTCAGTTTGGCGGGGTTTCGTTATTTCGGGCTTGCCATTGTGCGCCTGCCACCGCAGTGCCGCACCACTTCAACGTACCGAAGTGTCCTCAGATACCGCCGTTGTTGCAACGCAGCAACTTCAGAGGCAATTAATCGTAGACCTCGGCGTCGGGGTCCGTCGCTTCCAGTTCGTAACTCGCCGCGAGCATGGCGAGGCGGCCAATCACGCCATACATGTAGAACCGGTTTGGCGCACTGGCCCCCGGCCGCATACCGGGCTGGGGTAAGTGCGTACTCTCGGCAAATGCCAGAGGAACAAAGCGTGAGCCCGGTGCATTAAGGTTTTCATCGATGCCGCGCCCCGCGTGCACGCGATAAAAGCCACCAACTACATACCGGTCCATCATGTAGACCACCGGTTCAGCCACCGCTTCGTTGATACGTTCGTTGGTCAACACGCCCTCTTGCACTATTACCTCGGACAAGCGCTGGGCAACCGCCAGGTCGCCGTCGGGCTCGCGGGCACCACCGAAATGCAGCGTCTCCAGATCTTTCATGTCGCGCACCGTCATGATGCCCATGCCGGAACTGCTGTTATCGGCCTTGACGATCACGAACGGCTTTTCGTTGATGCCGTACTCTTTGTACTTGCGCCGGATTTTTGTCAGCAATGCGTCCACGTTGCCGGCCACACACTCCATGCCGGACGCTTCGGAAAGATCCACTTCGCCGCATTTGTTGAACATCGGGTTGATGAGCCAGGGATCGACGCCGATCAACTTGCCAAAACGCTTGGAAACCTCTTCATAACTCAGGAAGTGGCGACTTTTGCGCCGCGTGGACCAGCCCGCGTGCAGCGGCGGCAGCAAAAACTGCTCGTGCAGGTCTTCCAGGATGCCAGGTACCCCAGCGCTCAAATCGTTGTTCAGCAAAATCGTGCAGGGGTCGAAGTCCTTGACGCCCAGACGACGCTTGCTGCGGATGACCGGCTCGAGCTTGACGCTGTCGCCGTTGGGCAAGGCAATGGTCGTGACCTTCTTGATGTCGGGGTCAATGGAACCCACCCGCACATTCAGGCCGGCCATGTGAAAAATGCGCTGCAACTGGGCTACATTGGATAAATAAAACGTGCTCTGGGTGCGGTTCTCGGGAATGATCAGCAAATTGCGGGCCTCGGGGCAAATCTTCTCGATGGCTGCCATGGCGGCCTGTACCGCCAGCGGCAGCATGGCTGGTGTGAGGTTGTTCCAGCCACCGGGATACAGATTGGTATCCACCGGTGCCAGTTTGAAGCCGGCATTGCGGATATCGACCGAACTGTAGAACGGAGGGGTGTGCTCCATCCATTCGAGCCGGAACCAGCGCTCAATGGCCGGCATGGAATCGAGCACCCGCTGCTCAAGCTCATTGATCGGACCGGTGAGCGCGGTGACAAGATGTGGAACCATTCGGCCCTCTTATAGTGTTGGGTAAGGTAAGCTCTGACCGCCTGTTTGATTCCAGGCTAGTCGGCCGCGCAGACTTATACGACTTGGGGGCAACTCCCAAGGTTCCAATACCCACGGCCAAACCCCAGATTTATTTCCAGGACCTAGCATGCAGTATCGCAACCTCGGCAAAAGCAACCTGAAAGTATCGGCCCTGTGCCTCGGCACCATGATGTTCGGTGACCAGACCGACCAGAAGGCAGCGGCTGATATCGTAGCGCACGCCCATGCGCACGGGGCGAACTTTGTCGATACGGCCGATGTGTATACCCGTGGTGCGTCGGAGGAAATGCTGGGTGGGCTGGTGAAAACGCAGCGTCACGACTGGGTGCTGGCCACCAAACTCGGCAACAAGATGTCGGAACGGGTCAACGAGCAGCACTATGCGCGCAGCTGGATGCTGCGGGAAGTCGAGGACAGCCTGCGCCGACTTCAGACCGACTTTATCGACATTTATTACCTGCACCGCGATTTTGACGGCATGAATCTGGAAGAACCCGTGCGTGCCATGGGCGATATGGTGCGCGCAGGCAAGATTCGCGCCTGGGGCGTGTCGAATTTTCGCGGCTGGCGCATTGCCGAGATGGTTCGCGTGGCGGAACAACTCGGGGTGCCAGGGCCGGTTGTGTGCCAGCCTTACTACAACCTGCTCAACCGCATGCCGGAGGTCGAAATACTGCCTGCCTGCCACCACTACGGGATCGGGGTGGCGTCTTACAGCCCGATAGCGCGCGGTGTGCTCACCGGTAAATATGCGCCCGGCGCAGCACCGGCCAGCGACACACGGGCCGGCCGTGCCGACAAACGCATGGCGGAGACCGAGTTTCGCAAGGAGTCTCTGGTGATTGCCCAGAAACTGGCGCTACATGCCCAGGGCAAAGGCATCACCCTGGCCCAGTTTGCCACGGCCTGGGTGCTGGCCAACCGCATTACCAGTTCGGTGATTGCCGGACCCCGCACGCTGGCACAGTGGCAGGACTATTTCCCGGCGCTGGACTACCGGGTGAGCGCCGAAGACGAAGCACTGGTCGACAGTCTGGTGGGTTCCGGCCACCCGTCTACACCTGGATTTACCGACCCCGCCTACCCGCTCAATGGGCGTATTCTCTAGAACCTCAGTGTGAAGATTTTCTACGGTTGGCGCATGGCTGGCGCCGGGTGCGGCATCCAGTTCATGCAGTCTGCGTTGCTTACGCAGGCGTTCGGTGCCTACGTGGCGGTGTTGTCGGAAGAACGCGGTTGGAGCAAAACCGCACTCTCGGGTGCGGCCGCGCTGCAGTCGGTCGAGGCGGCGGTGCTCGGGCCGGCGCTGGGCTGGATCATGGACCGCTTTGGCCCACAGGCCATGATCCGCATTGGCATGCTGGTGTTGGGCGTTGGATTTCTGGCCTTCAGCCAGATTGACTCTCTGGCCGGTTTCTATATTTGTGCGGTCTTGATGGCCGTTGGTGCCAGCCTGGGGGGCTATTTTCCGCTTACCGTCGCGCTAATCCAGTGGTTCGAGCGCTACCGGGCACGTGCCTTGTCGCTGATCAGCCTGGGCCTGGCACTGGGCGGCGTGATGGTGCCCGTGGTTGCCTGGTCGATGCAGAGTTTTGGATGGCGAGCCACGGCGTTTGCATCGGGTGTGATGGTCATCTGCGTGGGTGTGCCGCTGGGTGCCATCATCCGCCGACGGCCACAGGACCACGGCGAGACGGTGGACGGCTTGCCTCCAGTAGCACCAGTCATGGCTGGAGACCAGCCTGACAGTCCAGCCCGCCAGATCGAGTTCACGGCAGGCCAGGCCCTGCGTACGCGCGCGTTCTGGCTACTGGCGGTGGGGCATGCATTTGCGCTGCTGGTGGTGACGGCGGTGAATGTGCACGCCATCACGCACATGAAAGAGGGCCTGGGTTACTCGGTGCCACAAGCGGCGCTGGCCATCATGTTGATGACTGTGGGGCAGTTGCTGGGGGTCGTGCTTGCCGCAACGCTGGGCGACCGGTTCCAGAAGCGTTACCTGGCGGCAACGTGCATGGTGGGCCATGCCGTAGGTCTGCTGCTGCTGACCTATGCCACGCACCCGGCGCAGGTGGCCGCGTTCGCACTGTTGCATGGCACCGCCTGGGGTCTGCGCGGCCCGTTTATGCAGGCCATCCGTGCCGACTACTTCGGCCGCAACGCCATCGGCATGATCCTCGGTCTGTCGGCTGTCATCACCGCGTTCGGCCAGATCTTCGGCCCGATGGTGGCAGGTGTACTGGCCGACGCCACCGGCAACTACCGCACCGGCTTCACAGTGCTGGCGCTTCTTGCGGGCTGTGGCTCGGTGTTCTTTGTGCTGGCCAAGCGGCCGTTGGGGCCGGTGCCGACGTGATCGTGGCTGGTGCGATTCCCTTACCAGCGGACCTTCACCCATTACGTTGGACTTACCGGTAAAGCACGCTGTGCGCCACCAGCGCAGTACCATAGCCAAGCGCAGTCGCAACAGCGCGCTTTATGAAGCCATTCCAGGTCCACTATGCCCACACCCCACCCACTTCCCACACCCCACCCACTTCCCACACCTACTTTCATCGGACTCGGCCGTATGGGCGCCAACATGGCGCGCCGCCTGGCGCGGGGCGGCCTGCGGGTCCATGGGTTTGACCCGTCCGAAGCTGCGCGTGCCGCGCTTGCCACCGAGGATGGGGTGGTTCTCCACGACAACCTGTCCCCCGCAGTGCGGGCGCAAACCGGCCGCCGCCTGGTCTGGCTGATGCTGCCCGCAGGTGCCATCACCGACCAGACGCTGACA
>JANOCN010000403.1:0-2173 GCA_031412185.1 Betaproteobacteria bacterium
GACCAAGGTCTGCGCATCATGATTCCGCGCAGCGGTGACGTGCTCAATGGCACCGTGGGGCGTTTCGAGTTCGCCGACGGCTCCACCGTGTCGATGGCGGCGCTGGTCGCCATGGCCCCACCAGCCCCGAGCTTCGATGTCGGCTACCCGCAGCTGTTTGTCGGCATGGGGCAGCAGGTGTTGGATGCCAGGACTGTGGCTGGCTTGTATGCCGGTGCCTTCGCCAGCACGCAGGTAACGGTGCAGATGGACGGTTTGGACCTGCTCTTGTCAATCGTTGGCAGCCAGGACAGTCTGCGGCTTACGGGGTGGTACAACAACCCTTACAGCTTTCCATCCACGTTTATCGTATGGGGTGACGGCAGCTTGCTCTTGTCAGATGCGCTTACCCAACTCGGCCTGGTACGCGACGCAAGTGCGGGAAACATGACACTGCATGGTGTGCCCAACTTCGCAATCACTTTCATTGCCGGGCCAAATACAACACTGCTTGGCGTTTCTGGGCAGGACACGTATATCTTCAACGCGGGCAGCGGCGTGGTCCATATCAGCGACCCCGGTGGCGGCACACTGCGTTTTGGAGTCGGGATCACGCCCGACATGTTGAGCCTGGGTTTGGGCTCGTTACTACTCCGGCTAGGAGCTCAGGGCGACGTCATTCATCTCGACAACTTCGATCCGCAGGGCGCTGAAAATTTCCAAAGTATCACCCACTTCCACTTTGCGGACGGCACATCGCTGGGATTCGGCGCCTTGTTGCAGCGCGGCTTCGACATACATGGCACTGCTGGCGACGACACGCTTTCCGGTACCAACCTGGCAGACCGCTTTCATGCCAGCGGCGGCAACGACACTATGGAAGGTGGTGATGGGGACGACACCTATTTCTTCAACAGTGCGGGCGATACAGCGGCGGAGGGTGCGCACCAGGGAACCGACAGCGTCAACAGTCTGGTGAGTGCAGCGCTCGGTCCGAATCTTGAGAATCTGACGTTAACCGGCACGGCGGCGACCAACGGCACTGGCAATACGCTGGCCAATACGCTGGTGGGCAACAGCGCCAACAACCAATTGAATGGTGGGGGTGGCAATGACATTCTGGTCGGAGACGCGCCCGACGAGCAAGCTGCTGCGGAGGTGATCAACACACTCGTTGTCTACGCAAAAGGCAGCGCCCTGGACGGCGTTTGGCCTACGATGGAAGTCTGGCTAGAGGGTGTCAAAGTACAGACCTTCACTGTCGGCAGCAATACTTTTGCCGCCTATACCGTGACTGCCCCTCTGGGATCGCGCGCCCGCAACGTAGAAATTGTCTTTGTCAACGATGCCTACAGCCCCGCAACCAGCCAGGACCGCAATCTTTTCGTGCGCGAAATTTTGGTCAACGGGTGCGCGCTCAGTGCGAGTGGCGTAGGGTCGGTGTTGGACTTCGGTGTCGGTGCGTCAGCGTTCGATGGGGTCAACACCTGGGTCAGCGCAGGCGTGCTGGCGACCAATGGCTCCATTCGCGTTGGCTTGAAAGGCAACGACTGGCTGGATGGTGGCACCGGGGCCGATACGCTGGTCGGTGGTTATGGAAATGATGTGTATCTGGTGGACGAAGCGGGCGATGTGGTTCAGGAGCTTGTCGATGCTGGCCATGACATCGTGCGCTCTTCAGTGGGCTACACGCTTGCCGCGAACCTGGAAGATCTGGAACTGACGGGAGCCCTGGCCAGCGATGCGACCGGCAATGCTGGCCGCAATACGCTGCGTGGCAACGCGGCGTCGAATCGGCTGGACGGCGCGGCGGGTGCCGACTGGATGGCGGCCGGTGCCGGGGACGATAGCTACGTGGTGGACAACGCGGCCGACGTGGTGTACGAGGCAAGCAACCAGGGCGTGGACTGGGTCGAGAGTTCGGTGTCGTTTGGCCTGGGTGCTGACGTGGAGAACCTGGCCTTGACCGGTACTGCCGCAATCAACGGCACGGGCAATCTGCTTGCCAACCTGCTCGTCGGCAACGGTGCCAGCAACGTGCTCACGGGCGGCGCCGGCAATGACACTTTGAACGCGGGGGCTGGCAGCGACAGGATGTACGGTGGCGCAGGCAACGACACACTGGCAGGCGATGCAGCAGGCGAGACGGGTGCTGCCGAGCTGCTCAGCAGTCTGGTGGTGTTTGCCCGCGGAA
>JANOCN010000404.1:0-4034 GCA_031412185.1 Betaproteobacteria bacterium
GGTCCCGCTGGCCGGAGGTCTGGCCGCGTTGCTGCTGGCCGCGTTGCTCGGTTGGGTCACCACCCGCAAATCCGCCACGCCGTTTGCCATGATTACACTGGGCGTGGGTGAACTGGCATGGGCAGCGTCGCTGATGTTCCCGGGCTTCTTTGGCGGCGAAGGTGGGGTCTCCGCGAACCGGGTCGTCGGTGCCCGGCCATGGGGTCTCAGTTACGGGCCGCAGATCCAGCTCTACTACCTGATCGCTGCATACACCCTGGTGTGCGCCGGATTGATGGCGGCGTTTACCCGCACCCCGCTGGGCCAAATGCTCAACGCGGTGCGCGACAACCCGGAACGGGCGGGATTCGTCGGCTACGACGCGCAGAAAGTGCGCTATCTCGCGTTTATGATCGCGGCCTTTTTTGCCGGTATCTCGGGAGGCCTGGCAGCATTGCACTTCGAGATCGCAACCTCTGAGGTATTCGGCAGCCACCGCTCCGGCAATTACCTGCTGTTCACTGTGCTGGGTGGCACCACCTTCTTCTTCGGCCCCATCATCGGCGCGGTGCTGATGGTGCTGTCCAACGTGTTCATGAGCGAATTGACACGCGCCTGGTTGCTTTATCTCGGGCTGGGTTTCCTGCTGGTGGTTATGCTGGCCCCGGGGGGTCTGGCCAGCCTGCTGACGCGCGGCCTGCGTATGGCCAAGGCTGGGCAACCCCTTGCGCTGGTGTTCGCCAGCGCCGGTCTGCTGACCACTCTTTTGATCGCCTTGTGCGGTGCCGCTGCGATGGTGGAGATGTTGTACCACCGGCAACTCAATTCGGCTCTCGGCCCGCGTGTGCAGTTTATCGGCTGGACCCTCGATGTAGACAGCTTTGGCAGCTGGCTGGCGGCCGCATTGGTGTTGTCACTGGGCGTGTGTTCTTTCGAGGCTACACGCCGGCGCGTGGTACGACGCTGGCGCACCATGCCACCAGCTACGGTGAACGCAGATTTCCGCAGGCGAAAAGAATGAACCCGTCGCAGGCACCCGCGGTACTGCAGCTTGACCGCTTGCACAAGAGATTCGGCGCGACAGTCATCATCCCCGATCTAAGCCTGGTGGTGGCACGCGGCGAGCGGGTAGCCGTGATTGGCCCCAACGGAGCTGGTAAATCTACGCTGTTCAATCTGATCAGCGGCCGGTCCCGACCTGACGCGGGCGAGGTGCGGCTCAACGGAGACCGCATCGATGGCAAACGCCCGTTCGAGATTCACCGACTCGGTCTGGCACGCAGCTTCCAGGTCACCAGCATCTTTCCAAAACTTACCGTATTCGAAAATCTGCGCTGCGGAATGCTCTGGAGCCTTGGTTATGGCTATTCGTTTTTCAAGTTTCTGGCCGGTTTGGCCGATGCCAACCAGCGTTGCGAGCAGTTGCTTGCGCAGATCGGGCTGAGTCACCGAAGCGACGTACCTGCCATGCATCTGACCTATGCCGAGCAGCGGGCGCTTGAGCTGGGCATCACCATCGCCGGTGGTGCCGAGGTGATCTTGCTGGACGAGCCCACCTCTGGCATGGGTCGAAGTGAAACCAGCCGGTTCATCGACCTGATCCGGCAGCTCACGGTGGGCAAGACCTTGCTGCTTGTGGAACACGACATGGGCGTAGCATTCGGGCTGGCGGACCGGGTTGCGGTGCTGGTGCAGGGACAGCTAATCGCCTTCGACACACCGCAGGTGGTGCGCGACAACCCGGCAGTGCAGGAGGCCTACCTGGGCTCCTACGTCGGAGCCGATGCGGGCGAGGGGTACGGATGATGCTGGAGGTGCGTGACTTGCAGGCCTTCTACGGGCAGAGCCAGGTTCTGGACGGTGTCAATTTGCACATCCAGCCGGGCGAGATCGTGGCGCTGTTGGGCCGCAATGGGGCCGGGCGCAGTACCACTGCCCGCGCCATCATGGGCCTGGTGAATTGGCGCGGGCAAATTTCCTGGAGAGGGCAGTCGTTGGCAGGCAAGAGAACTTTCGAAGTGGCGCGGCTTGGGTTGGGCTATGTTGCCGAGAGCCGCGACATCTTTCCGGGCCTGACGGTTCAGCAGAACCTGCTGTTGGGGCAGATGCGGGACGCAACGGCCCGCCCGCCGGTACGCCAGTGGGCGCTTGACGACATGTACCGCATGTTTGCACCGCTGCAGCAACGCCAGCACGCACCAGCCGGTGTCTTGTCAGGTGGCGAGCAGCAGATGTTGGCGCTGTGTCGCACGCTGATGGGCAACCCGGAACTGGTGCTGGTGGACGAGCCCACCGAGGGCCTGGGCCCTAAAGTGATAGAGCAGGTGGCGAGCTGCCTGCGCCAGATGAAAGACAGCGGCATCGCGGTCTTGTTGATCGAGCAGAAACTTGCGATGGCGATGGCGATCTCGGACCGGGCACTGGTACTCGGGCAGGGGCGCATCGTTTTTGACGGAACACCCACTGCGCTGCGCGCCGATGCCCGCACACGCCAGGAGTGGCTGGCCATTTAGTACCTGCTGCTTTGTCCCACCGGGGACAAACCCCGCCATGCCGCGCGGATTGCAACCCTACAATCAGAGCGTTCAAAATAGAACGACCGTTCTATTTTTCGGGCCAGCGCCATCCCATCGACTTCTCAAGGACATCACTATGAGCGCAGAGTACAAGGTCCACGGCGACGTGGCGGTCATCAGCCTGAATAACCCACCCGTCAATGGCCTGGGCCTTGCTACCCGCCAGGCGATCGCCGATGGCTTGGGTCAGGCTATTGCAGATGCGTCAGTCAAGGCGATTGTGCTCACCGGCGCTGGCAAGGCTTTTTCTGGCGGTGCTGACATAAAGGAGTTCGGTTCGCCAAAGTCGCTGCAGGAACCGAACCTGCTTAGCATCATTCTGGCGCTTGAGAACTCGACAAAACCGGTGGTTGCTGCAGTGCATTCGGTCGCTATGGGGGGCGGGCTGGAGCTGGCACTGGGTTGCCACTACCGGATTGCGGCTCCGGGTTGCAATGTGGCGCTGCCCGAGGTCAAGCTGGGCTTGATTCCAGGCGCAGGCGGCACGCAGCGGCTGCCGCGTGTGCTGGGGGTGGAGGTTGCGCTGAATCTGATCGTCAGCGGCGAGCCGCAAAAAAGTGAACTGCTGGCGTCTCTGCCAGGGCAGAGACTGTTTGACAGGATGGCCTCGTCGCCCGAGGCGCTGATGCAGGAAGCGCTCGCGCTGGCGCGTGCAGTGGCAGACACCCGGCCGTTGCCACTGGTGCGCAATCTGCCGTGCAAACACCCTTTGGGCGACGCCTATTTCCAGTTTGCCCGCAATATGGTGGGGGCTATGTCGAAAAATTTCCCGGCACCGCTCAAGTGTATTGAGGCAGTAGAGGCTGCCACAAAGCAGAAGTTTGAGCAGGGGATGGCGACCGAACGCGACATTTTCATCAACCTGATGTGGACACCCGAGTGCCGGGCGCTGCGCCACCTGTTTGTAGCAGAACGCGCGACTTCCAAAATACCGGACGTGCCGCCCGATACGCCGCAACGCGTAGTCAACACCGTGGCAGTCATCGGCGCAGGCACCATGGGCGGCGGCATTTCGATGAACTTCCTGAACGCCGGCATCCCGGTAAAGATGCTGGAAATGAAACAGGATGCGCTGGACCGGGGCATTGCCACCATCCGCAAGAATTACGAGTCGCAGGTCAAACGCGGAAAATTGACCCAGGACAAATACGAGCAGCGGATGGCGCTGTTGACCACCACGCTTGACTATGACGATCTGAAAGACGCCGACATGGTCATCGAGGCCGTGTTCGAAGAGATGGGCGTCAAGGAGGCCGTGTTCAAGAAGCTGGACGCCGTCATGAAACCGGGTGCCATCCTGGCCAGCAACACATCCACGCTGGACATGAACAAGATAGCCAGCTTCACCCAGCGCCCGCAGGACGTTATTGGCACCCATTTCTTCAGCCCTGCCAACGTGATGCGCCTGCTCGAAGTGGTGCGTGGCGAAAAGACCGGCAAGGATGTGCTGGCAACCGTCATGGCGCTGGGCAAGAAGAT
>JANOCN010000405.1:0-1852 GCA_031412185.1 Betaproteobacteria bacterium
TCGGCCTCACACAGCCCTTCTTTCTTATTGCCGGACCCTGCGTCATCGAGTCCGAACAGCTCCAGATGGACACTGCCGGTAGACTCAAGGAGATCACGCAAAGCCTGGGCATTCACTTCATTTTCAAGAGCAGCTTCGACAAGGCTAACCGTTCGTCGGGCAGCAGCTTCCGCGGCCCTGGCATGCACGAGGGTTTGCAGATTCTGGCGCGCGTACGGCGCGAGCTGCAGGTACCGGTTCTGACCGACGTCCATTCTGAAGAGCAAATCGGCGCTGTCGCCGCTGTAGTGGATGTGCTGCAGACGCCAGCCTTTTTGTGCCGCCAGACTGATTTCATCCACGCGGTCGCGCAGTCGGGCAAACCCGTCAACATAAAAAAGGGGCAGTTCCTTGCTCCGACCGATATGAAAAACGTGATCGCCAAGGCCCGTGCGGCAGCGCGCGAAAAAGGCCTGAACGAGGACAACTTCATGGCCTGCGAACGGGGCGCAAGTTTTGGCTACAACAACCTGGTGAGTGATATGCGTTCGCTGGCGATCATGCGCGACACCGCAGCACCGGTAGTGTTCGACGCTACCCACTCTGTGCAGTTGCCTGGCGGTATGGGCACCAGCAGCGGTGGTCAACGCGAAATGGTTCCGGTGCTGGCACGGGCAGCGATTGCGGCCGGTGTGTCGGGGCTGTTTATGGAAACCCACCCGGACCCTGCCCGCGCACTGAGTGATGGCCCCAATGCCGTGCCACTGCACCACATGAAAGCGCTACTGGCGTCGCTGCTGGAGCTCGACCAGGTGACCAAGCGGCACGGTTTTCTCGAGCAGTCCTTTTGACCACAACCGATCAATTCCACGGAGCCACCCCCCATGAGCAGCGCCTATATCATTGCCGACGTTTCCGTCACCAATCCGGTGCAGTACGAGGAGTACAAGAAATGGTCCACCGCGGCAATACAGACCCACGGGGTCGAAGTATGCGTGCGTGGCGGCAAGGTGGAGGTAATGGAGGGCGACTGGCATCCAGAGCGGCTGGTAGTGTTGAAATTTCCGAGCATGGAGGCGGCGCGAAATTTCAACAGTTCTCCTGAGTACGGCAAGGCACGCGCCGCGCGGCACGGTGCCGCCATCATGCGGATGGTGATCGTGGAAGGTGTGTGACGACCAGCCCGCGGACAAACGCGGTCGCATAAAGACTTTTTGAAAGAAACCTGATGAGTGCAATTGTTGATATCGTCGGTCGCGAAATCCTGGATTCGCGCGGCAATCCGACTGTGGAATGTGACGTGCTGCTCGAATCCGGCACCATGGGCCGTGCAGCGGTGCCGTCCGGTGCTTCCACCGGCTCGCGCGAGGCCATCGAGCTGCGTGACGGTGACAAGAGCCGTTATCTGGGCAAAGGCGTGCTCAAAGCGGTGGAATTCATCAACACCGAAATTTCCGAGGCCGTCATGGGCCTGGACGCCTCGGAACAGGCGTTTCTGGACAAGACCCTGATCGACCTGGACGGCACCGAAAACAAGTCGCGTCTGGGTGCCAACGCCATGCTCGCCGTATCCATGGCGGTAGCCCGTGCTGCGGCTGAAGAATCGGGCTTGCCGCTGTACCGCTATTTCGGCGGTATGGGCGGCATGCAGATGCCGGTACCGATGATGAACGTGATCAACGGCGGCGCACATGCCAACAACAATCTGGACCTCCAGGAGTTCATGATTATTCCGGTGGGGGCGCCAAGTTTTCGCGAAGCGCTGCGGTATGGCGCTGAGGTGTTCCACGCGCTCAAGAAGATCCTGCACGACAAGGGAATCAGCGTCGCGGTCGGTGACGAAGGCGGCTTTGCCCCCAACGTGGCCAACCAT
>JANOCN010000406.1:0-2962 GCA_031412185.1 Betaproteobacteria bacterium
CTGGGGCCTGGATGACTACGTGCAGACCTGTCTGGACCTGGTCGATGCTGTGTGCAAGATCAGCGGCAGCAAACAGCTCAACACGCTGGGCATGTGCGCGGGGGGCATCATCACCACGCTGATGCTGGCGGTGATGGCGGATCGGGGCGACAAGCGGGTCAGTGCTGCGGGCTTCGGCGTCATGCTGCTGGACTTTGGCGTTGAGTCACCGATCGGGGCCTTCAATGCCGGGCCCCTGCTGTCCCTGGGGCGACGCCGCTCTGCGTCCAAGGGCATCCTGCCGGCCAGCAATCTGGCCAACGTGTTCGCCTGGATGCGCCCGAACGACCTGGTGTGGAACTACTGGTCCAACAACTACCTGATGGGCAAAGAGCCGCCGGCATTTGACATATTGGCCTGGAGTGTGGACGGTACCAACTTGCCAGGCAAACTGCACGGCCAGTTTCTCGATATCTTTGAAGGCAATCTTTTGACCAAACCAGGCGCGCTGACGGTCCTGGGTGTGCCGATTGACCTGAAACGCGTGCGCCAGGAGGTTTTTGCCACCGGCGCGTTGACCGACCATCTCACGCCCTGGAAAGCATGCTACCGCACCACCCAGTTGCTCGGCGGCAAAAGCCAGTTTGTACTCAGCAATTCCGGGCACATCGCCAGCCTGGTCAACCCACCGGGCAATCCGAAAGCCAGTTACTGGGTTGGCCCCAAGCCGTTGGAGGACGCCGACGCCTGGCGCGAGAAATGCACCCAGAAGACCGGTACCTGGTGGGAAGTCTGGTCAGAGTGGACAATAGCGCATAGCGGCGGCAAGCGCGCTGCCCCCAAAGTTCTTGGCAATGTTGAACATCCCCCGCTCTGCGCGGCTCCGGGACGCTACGTGTTGCACAGATCCTGAAACCGAACCTGAACCCTTGCATGAATACTCCGGCCCCGCGCCTCTCAACACTACCGCATGCCCACGGCGATCTTGCCCTGATGGTGGCCATGGTGATCGCTGCGTGACGGCGCAATTACCGGCCTTGGGCACCATCGACACCAGCACGGTCCAGATCGACGGCCGTGCGGTGCGGGTAGCTGTGCGGCCTGGCAAGGGCAGGCCGCTGCTGCTGATCAACGGCATTGGCGCAAATCTGGAACTGCTGGCACCGGTCATGCATTCGCTGGACGACATTGAAACCATTGCTTTCGACGTGCCCGGGGTGGGTGGCTCGGCGTTGCCCTGGTCGCCGTACCGGTTGTCTGGCCTGGCGCGTTTGGTTGATCGTATGCTGGAGCGCATGGGCTACCGGGGTGCGGTAGATGTGCTGGGACTGTCCTGGGGCGGTACCCTGGCGCAGCAGTTTGCGAGGACCTGCAAAACACGCTGTCACAAGCTGGTACTTGCTTCAACCACCCATGGCGCTCTGATGGTTCCCGGCTCGCCACTGGTACTCGCCAAGATGTTCAATTCGCGGCGCTACACCGACATCGCCTACCTGCGGCGCGTCGCCCCGGCTATGTATGGTGGCGAGGTGCGGCGCGATCCGGGGCTGGTGGATCATCACCGCTCCCTGGTAGTGCGTCCACACTGGCGTGGTTACCTCTACCAGCAACTCGCGCTGTGCGGCTGGAGCAGCCTGCCTTGGTTACCGTTCCTGAAGCAGCGCACGCTGGTTTTGGCGGGTAATGACGATCCGCTGGTGCCGCTCATCAATGCCCGCTTGATGGCCAGGCTTATCCCGCGCTCGCGGCTAGAGGTTATGGATGACGGCCATCTGTTCCTGATAACCCATCCGCAGCGTGTTGCGCCGATGATTCGGCGGTTTCTGGCGGAACCTACGACTCAATGACTCGGCGTACGCCGACACGCGCACGCGCCCAAGTCACGCGCCAAAGTGCTCCACGAACTGCTGGCGCAACTCGCGTTTGAGCAGTTTGCCGCTCGGATTCTTGGGTAACGCGGCCATGAAGAGTACGGCCTTGGGTATCTTGAATACCGCAAGCCGCTGCTGGCAGAACGCCATCACTTCTTCAGAGCGCAATACTTGCCCTTGCTTGGGCACGACCACCGCCACTACCGCTTCTACCCACAACGGGTGCGGCAGCCCCACCACTGCAACTTCACTGACCTGCGGCATCGCGTAGATGGCCTCCTCGACTTCGCGGCTGGCCACGTTCTCGCCACCAGTCTTGATCATGTCCTTCTTGCGGTCGACGATGCTGATGTAGCCCTCGTCGTCCACCACAGCCAGGTCGCCACTGTGGAACCAGCCCCCTGCGAAGGCCGCTGCCGTGCGCTCGGGATCGTTGAAGTAACCCGACAGCAGCTGCGGTGAGCGGTGCACGATCTCGCCAATTTCGCCCGGCGACACGTCGCACATGGAATCATCGACGATGCGCGTTTCTACGTTGAGCACGGGCTTGCCGGCCGAGCCCGGTTTGCGAAGTTGGTCTTCCGGCTTGAGTACCGTTGCAAGCGGCGCAATTTCGGTCTGGCCATAGAAGTTCCACAGCCGAACCTGCGGCAGCCGTCGCTGCATTTCGCGCAAGACTTCCACCGGCATGATCGACGCCCCGTAATAGCCCTTGCGCAGCGAAGACAGGTTGGCGCTATCAAAAAGGGGTGAGCGCAACAGCGAGATCCAGACCGTGGGCGGCGCAAAGAAAGAGGTGATCGCGTGCTGCCCGATCATCGGCAGAAGATTCTCGGCAGAGGGCACACCGGTGATGACGTTGGTCGCCCCAAGATACACCCCAGGCCCCAGGAAACAGTCGAGTTGGGCGCAGTGGTAAAGCGGCAGCGAATGCAAGAACGTGTCGTCGCTGCTCATCTCGCCGTCCACGATACAACTCACGTATTGCCATATCACCGCTTCATGCGTGAGCATGGCTCCTTTGGGTAGCGACTCGGTACCGCTGGTATAGACGATCTGCGCCAGGTCGGCACCGATTACCGGCATTTCGGGCAGCGCGCTGGTGCTGGCGG
>JANOCN010000407.1:0-4073 GCA_031412185.1 Betaproteobacteria bacterium
CCCGAGGCGCCCACGCCCAGCGTGGTGCCAATGGCTGCAGCACGCGCATTGCGCCGCCACAGCGGTTCGGCTTGGGTCGTGTTCACCGGGTCCTTGCCCGAGCGCAGGCGTGCGGCTACACGCAGCGCATGGCGGGCCGGCGCGCGCCAGCCGGGTAACTGGGCCAACCAGCTCTCATGCAGCGCGCGGCCGAAGTCTTCGCCCAGGCGGTGGTAACTCTCCCACTGCGCTTCATCAAACGACTGGTCGCCGGTGGACTCGTGCGGAAAACTTTCGTGTTTCTGGGCGTACGCCAGCAAGTCCACGTCCAGCGCGTCATGCAGGTTGGGCTTGATCACCAGCAGGGTGCCTTCGGGACGCCATGTTTTGCCCGGCTGGCCGTCTGCGCCGGGTGGCCCGGTTCGCTGGCGGTAACGGATTCGGGCCAGCAACACGCCCCGGCAGGAGTGGTTGTTGGCCATCTCTTCCGGCGACAGGATGGTCAACTCGGTACTGCCCAAAGTGAACAGGCTGGCGGCTTCTTCTCGGCTGTAGAAGTCGATCTCGGCACCGAAGTCGATACGCGCCTTGCGCACCAGGTTCTCGATGTCGCCGAACTCGTACCGGCCATCACAACCCGCGTCCGACAGGATGATGAACGACAACTCGCGTTTGATCAGCGGGTAGACGCCACTGTTCTCGAAGTGGCCACCGTCGGACAGATACCACCAGGGCCGTTCCACACCAAAATAGGTGGCCGACGCTTCACTGGCGAGCATCATGGGCTTGGTGATAAAACGCCAGCCCAGCTGGCTCAGCCAGCGCAGCTGCACCCGCTCGCGGGGTGCCCGCATCCAGTGGCCCAGGCGCACCCCCATAAAGTACACCAGCAGGGCCAGCCCGCGCGAAGTGTAGGCCCCGGCACCTGGCGATGCCGCCGCGCCCGACACCGCAATCCAGCGCCCGAGGGTGCCGGCGTCATGGCCGGGTTTGAGCCCGATGAACTCACGTGGCCCGACCTCAAAGCCGCGCCAGGTCGCCGTCACGGCGGTGCCTTTGCGGTCGGCGTTGTAGAGGCCGCTCTTGTCGTCGCGGGTCTGGTTCAGGCAGGTATTGACCAGATGGATCGGCCCGCCGCGGGTCTCGGGGCGGTAATGCAACAGGCTGGTGTCGTCGCCCTCTACCACGCGGGTCACGTCGGAACGCTCGCCCAGATCGTCCGCCAGATCGCGGCGCGGGTTACCGACCGCCAGATAAGCCCGGGTCAGGCGTCCGCGGTAAAAGCTGTGCAGCGACGAGGTGTTGGCCATCTGCGAATTGCCGGCCGTCAGAACCACCCAGGCCAGCCACACTGCTGCCAGCAGGCTGGCGCGCATCCAGGCCGGCACACTGCGCAGGGCGCTGAATGTTTCTGGTGCGAAAACAAACCATTGCAAAAGCACCAGCCATGCCGTCACCAGCGCCAACAAACCGAACATGCTGCCGAAATTGAGCAAACGTGGCAACCAGTCGCGGGTGCGGCTGCCGGATTCTGACGCGATCTTCTGCAGCGGCTGCATCAAGGCGCGCAGCACCACAATCACGATGCCACCGGCGCCCACCCCACGCCACAACCAGCGGTTACCGGTCTGGAATTCCTGCAGCACCCACCAGCTCAGCTGGTCCAGCGCACCCATGCCCGCAAGCCCCAGCGCACCCAGCAGCACCCATCGCAGGGCACGGGTAAGGCGGTTGCGCATGCGCGCCACCTTGAGTGCATGCGGCTGCGGGCTGAACGCCAGCCACGCCATCACCGCAAGCTGCCCGGTGACCAGCGACAACAGCGCCAGCGTGCCAGTGAGTGGCCAGTTCAGGCTGTGGCGCGCCGGGTCGAGGGCACCTTCGGACTGCAGCGCGCGCAGCAGCAACGCGGTGCCCGCCAGCACCAGCAATACAAAGGTAGCGTCACGCCAGCCAGGCAACTGGGTCTGCGCAGCCGGGTCGGGGGCGTCGCGCGCCGCCCAGTACCCGGCTACGAGCCCCGGTGCCAGGCTGACCCAGAAGGTTGCGGCGAGTGCCCACCAGGGGGTGCGCCAGGGTTCCCAGCTCTGGGGGTCGAGCAACTGGTAACTGTGTTGCCAAAGATGCGGTGCCAGCACCACCAGCCCGAGCGCAATACTGGCAAACATGAACTCAGCATGGATCGCCATCCAGGCGCGCAGGTAGGTCACCACGGCGATCCCGGTGTCGCGCGAGCCGGCCGGTGTCAGGTAGCGCCCGTTACGGCGCAGCCAGCCCAACACCGGCGAGCGGCTGCGCGCCATCAGGGTCTGGGCAAGTTGCAGGCCGTACGATGCCACCAGGCGACCAAACATACCGCCGATGTAACCGCCACCCGACACCGTGGACAGGTAATCCAGCCGACCCAGCAAGCCGCCGCGCGCGAGGGTTGGCCGGGCCGCGGCCGCGGTCTCCGCATGCGTCTGGCCACTCTGGGCCAGTCCGCGCATCAGCCCGAACGCAAAAGTGGCGCTGCGAACGCCGCCACCCGACAGGGCCAGGCCGACGCGTGGCAATGCCAGCTCGACCGGGTCGGTCGGCGTGGCATCTCCCAGCACCAGTTTACGGCGTGTGGCAATGGCGTCGTTCTCTGCCGCCAGAAGTGCGGCCCACTCATCGGGCAAGGCAGGCGCAGCTATGACATCTGGCGCAGACTCGGCGCGCGTCGCGGTCCGCGCTGGGGGAACAGTTGTCGGCATGCCGATACCTCCATGGCGTACCCAACCCGCGTACGGGGCTGGCACTTATCGCAGTCCTTGCGCGAATGTAGCCCATCCGGGCGGCACCGCCAATACGCAACGGGGCGAAACCAATCGACGCTCCCGGCGAGATGTCGGATTGTGTGAAACTACCAGACCCTGCGTGGAATTGCCGCAACGGCGTAACGGCGTAACGGCGTAACGGAAAATGCAAGAAATTGACACCCGCATGATGCGCGTGCTGCAGCACGTGCTGACGGAATGCAGTGTTTCGCGCGCGGCGGACGTACTGGGAATTTCGCAACCAGCGGCCAGCCAGTCGCTGCGGCGCTGGCGCGACCTGGTTGGAGACCCCTTGCTGGTGCGCAGTGGTTCGCGCATGGTCCGCACTGATCGGGGCACGCTGGTTCTCAACAAGATCAACACCATTCTGAGCGAGATGGATGACATCCTTCATGACCAGGACAGTTTTGACGCGGGCAAATCCAAACGCAAGATAACGCTGTTCACGGCGAATTCGTTCGGCCTGTTTTTTGTGCCGCGCATCGTGGAGTTGGTCCGCATGGAAGCGCCCCATATGCAGCTGGACCTGCGACCGATCATGTCGGAAGCGCAGTTGGTGCATGGCCTGGAAGTTGGCGAGATCGACATCGCCGTTGGCAATTGGCCCAGCCCGCCGGTCAATATGCGCTACGCGCGGCTGATGCAGTCAGACATCGTGTGTGTCGTGCGGCAGGAGCATCCGCTGGCGAAACGGCCGAGTATTGAACTGCGCGAATACCTGACGCTGGACCACCTGTCGCCCACCTCCGCAACCAGCCTCACCATCAGCCCAATCAGCGCGCGACTGGCCGAGATTGGTGTAAGGCGTCGTGTAGCGGTGTCCGTGCCCGAGTTTTCGCTGGTCCCGCAGGTACTGGCAACCAGCAATCTGGTGTTCACCACCGGCCGAGCGTTCGCGGAACACATGGCGCGGGAACGTTGCTTCCACCTGCTGGAGGCGCCCAAAGAACTGGGCACCATGACGTTTTACATGTTCTGGCACGACCGCCTTCATTAGTCCGCCTACGGGCACTGGCTGCGCGACCTGGTGCGGCGCGTGGCCAAGGAAGTCCAGGCCCTGAAATAGAAACGGCGGCAACTGTAAGGAGCTGGGCAATATGCCTGCACGCCTATAGTGTCTATGCGTCGCTCCGGGCTTGTTGCATCTGGCCGCGAATGCTCCAATCGAATTCAGGGTGGCCCCCGGGGCTGCCGAACAGCAGGTGATTCGAATGCATGTTGAACAGGCCATAACCAGATGTTGATGCACCATTTGTTGATGCGGGGAGCCGAGCGGACTCCCGATAAAGCCGC
>JANOCN010000408.1:0-5246 GCA_031412185.1 Betaproteobacteria bacterium
AGTGCTGCCGCCAGCTGCGCGCCAAACAGGCTGGAACCCAGGATCCAGACCGGAACCTTGAGCCCGGTGCCGGGCACGGCACGTACCTGCTGCTGGGGCGCGTCCGACAAAAAGTCCATCAACTCCAGCACATCCTGCGGAAACTCGTCTGAGCTCGACTCCAGGTTGCGGCGCAGTGCACGCGCTGTGGCCTGGTCCGACCCGGGGGCCCGCCCCAACCCCAGGTCGATCCGGCCCGGGAAGAGCGACTCGAGGGTGCCAAATTGCTCGGCAATCACCAGCGGTGAATGGTTCGGCAACATGATGCCGCCCGCACCGAGCCGGATAGTGGAAGTTCCACCGGCCACATAGGCCATCAGCACGGCAGTGGCAGCGCTGGCAATACCCGGCATGCCATGGTGCTCGGCCAGCCAGTAGCGCCGGTAGCCCCACGCCTCAGCGTGTTGTGCCAGATCGCGGCTGTTGCGAAACGACTGGGCGGCGTCGCTGCCCTCCAGAATGGGGGAGAGGTCTAGAACCGAGAATGGAATCATCGTCTGTAGCTGAGGTGTTAACTGCCAAGTGCAAGCCTGCATCTTCGCATGGCTGCGTGCGTAATTCCCGGGCCGGATTCGGCCCTGCCAGCGCGCCCGGCTCGGTGGTGTAGTAAATTTGACTGTCCGTAAACACCCTTTAAACAAGGAACATCCATGAAAGCAAGCTGGAACGGCGCGGTCATCGCGCAAAGTGACGACACCGTGGTGGTGGAGGGCAACCACTATTTTCCCGAGAGCGCGCTGGACCGCAGCCACGTGACCTTCAGCAACCACAAGACCATGTGTCCGTGGAAAGGGCAGGCGAACTATTACTCGCTGGTGGTCGATGGCAACTTGAACCCAGACGCCGTGTGGTACTACGCCGACCCCAAACCCGAGGCCGAAGCCATCCGGGGGCGGGTGGCTTTCTGGAAGGGTGTGAAGGTCGAATCCTGACCATGAACCGAACATTGGTGAGTTCCGGCTCGACCTTTGAAGCGCAGATCGGGTATTCCCGCGCGGTGGTTGCGGGGGACTGGGTGTTTGTTTCAGGCACGACGGGTTTCGACTATGCGACCATGTCCATTGCTGAGGGCCTGCTGGAGCAGACCGAACAGTGTTTCAAGAATATCGAGGTGGCGTTGCGTGAAGCGGGCGCCAGTCTCGCCGACGTGGTGCGGGTTACCTATGTGTTGCCCAATGGTGGCGAGTTCGAGCATTGCTGGCCGGTGTTGCGCAAATATTTCGGTGAGGTGCGCCCGGCTGCGATGATGATATCGGCCGGCCTTGCCGACCCGCGCATGAAAATCGAGATCGAGGTCACGGCGCTGAAGGGCGCGCTTGCGTCTTCAAAACCGCATGTTGCTGCGTGACGCTAACGCCGGAGACTTCTCCGCCATCCTGGCGCTGAACCACGCATCGGTGCATGTTCTGAGTCCGCTGGACGCCGGACGTCTGGAGGACTTGCATCGACAGGCCGCCTGGCACCGCGTGGTCGAGATCGACGGCAACGTGGCTGCATTTGTGCTGGTGTTTCGTGACGGCGCTGCCTACGACAGCCCGAACTACCGCTGGTTTGCGGCCAACTGCTCAAACTTCGTTTACGTTGATCGCATCGTGGTGTCCACCGCGTACCAGGGTCGGGGTATCGGGCCACTTCTCTACGACGAGCTTTTTGCGTTTGCGCGCAACGTGCAGGCGGAACTGGTGACCTGCGAGTTCGACGCCGACCCACCGAACGAGGCCTCGCGCCGGTTCCATGAGCGGTATGGTTTTCGTGAACTAGGCCGGCAGGTGGTGGGTGCGAACCACAAAACGGTATCGTTGCAGGGAGTGAGATTGCCGATCCTGGCTGGCCCGCTATGATTGCGGCGCGCCTGGGAGGACCTGCCGGATGTGCCGAAGTCAAGACCATTGTGAGCTCTGTGAACCTGGCCACGGAACAACTTTTCCAAAGGAGAGCACATGATGGATCTTGCTGCCATCCAGAAGCTGTCGGACCCGCTTCTGCCCGGCCTCCTGGGCATCACTTTTACCGAGCTTGCACCCGAGCGCGTGGTGGCGCAGATGCTGGTGCGTCCCGACCTGTGCACGGCTGGCGGCATCCTGCATGGCGGTGCGTATATGGCATTTGCCGACACCTTGGGCGCGGTTGGTACCGTGTTGAACCTGGCCCGGGGCCAACGCACAACGACCACCGATTCGAGTACCAAATTCATCGCCGGGGCCAAGGTCCACAGTGTGGTCACCGGCGAGGCGATCGCGCTGCACCGGGGGCGTACCACGCATGTCTGGCAGACCTCGATCCGCAACGCCGAAGGCAAGCTGTGCGCGCTGGTCACGCAAACGCAGTTGCTGCTCGATGCCGCGCCGTAACGCTGCAGGAAGTGCCGCCGTGGCAGCTCTCCCGCAACCTGGGCCCGGCAGTGCGGTGGCGCGGGTGTTCGACACTTACCCCAGCGCGATCCGCCGCAAGTTGCTCGGTCTGCGCGCGCTGCTTCTGGAGACCGCCGCCGCGACACCAGGCGTGGGCGACATCGAGGAGACACTCAAGTGGGGCGAGCCGGCCTACCTGACGACCCAGAGCAAGAGTGGCAGCACGGTACGCATGGCCTGGAAGAAGTCGGCACCGACGCAGTACGCCGTCTACTTCAATTGCCAGACCACCCTGGTGGAGACGTTCCGTACGCTCTTTGCCAACGAGTTCCGGTTTGAAGGCAACCGCGCCATCGTGTTCGATCAGTCCGACACGGTGCCGCGCGACGCGCTGGTCTTCTGCCTCACCGCCGCATTGACCTACCACCGCAACAAGGACGCCGCCGCGCAGCGCTAAAGGACGCTTACCTGGCCCGCAAACATGCTTCAGAACTGGGTGCAAACTACCAGCACACCGGCTCCCACCAGCAGCAGGCCGGCCATTTCGTTGCGGCTCATGCGTTCCTTGAACAGGCGGCGTGATACCAGGTAGCTGAACAACACTTCCACCAGCCCCAGCGTACGCACGTCAGCCGCCGGGCGCAGCGCCACGGCGGTCAGCCAGCCAATCGATGCCATCGCACCCATCATGCCGGCCAACAGCGACAGCCGCCAGGCTTTGGCAATGGCCGCCATCGAACCGGGCACACGCAGGCCCAGGTAACCACCGAGCAGAACGGTTTGCAGTAGCTGTGCGAGCACAACTGCCCAGGCACCCACCAGCCAGGCCGAAGTAGCCCCGAGCTGCAGCGCGGCGCCCCGGTAGCCGACGCTGGAGAGTGCGAAACAGGCACCCGACGCGAGGCCAAACCAGGCCGCGTTACCGGCCCAGCCACCCGGGTCGGACGGCGTCTTTTTGGGAAGGGACAGCAGCACTATCCCGAGCGTCGCCACCACCATGGCAATGCCCGACCACAGCGTAGGTAGCTCCTGCAGGAACAGCGTGGCAAAGATGCCGACTTGCAGCACCTCGGTCTTGGAGAATGTCACACCCACAATGAAGTTGCGTTGCTTCATGGCCATCAGCAGGCAAGCGGTGGCTGCGAGCTGGGACACCGCACCCAGCACCAGCCACCCAGCGTAGGCCGGCGTGAACGGAGGCAGCACCTTGGGTGCGCCGGACATCTGGTAGGCCAGGGCCAGCCAGGCCGCCGCAAAGGGCAAGCCGTACAGAAAACGCACCAACGTGGCGGCCAGGGTTCCCAGATCGCGCACCAGTGTGCGCTGGGTGGCATTGCGGATGGTCTGCGCAAATGCAGCCCAGATCACGATCGGTATCCAGGCCCAGGCGGCCATGGCGGGGAGTTGCACGGAATTGCTGCCGGTCGACCTTGTCGATCACCGACCTGGGAACGTGCCGGGCAACAAGATGGCTTTGTCCACGGTGCCCACCTGGGTATGGCCGCAAAAAGCCATGCTGATGTCAAGCTCCTTGTGGATGATCTCCAGGGCCTTGGTGACACCGGCTTGACCCAGCGCTCCCAGGCCGTACAAGAACGCGCGGCCGATATAAGTGCCTCTGGCACCCAGGGCCAGCGCCTTGAGTACGTCCTGGCCGGATCGGATGCCGCCATCCATATGGACTTCGATCTGGTGGCCAACGGCTTCCACGATGGCCGGCAAGGCCTGGATCGACGACTGGGCACCGTCAAGCTGGCGCCCGCCGTGGTTGGACACGATCAGCGCATCGGCACCACTATCCACCGCCAGGCGTGCGTCTTCCACGTCCTGGATGCCTTTGAGAATGAGTTTGCCGCCCCAGCGCTGCTTGATCCATGCGACGTCGTTCCAGCTCAGGGCCGGGTCAAACTGTTTGGACGTCCACTCGCTCAGGGAACCCATGTTTTCTACGCCCGAGACGTGGCCGACGATGTTGCCGAACTGGCGTCTCTTGGTGCCCAGCATAGCCAGCGCCCAGCGCGGCTTGCTGGCGATATTGATCAGGTTGGGAAGCGTGAGCTTCGGGGGTGCCGACAGGCCGTTCTTCAGGTCCTTATGCCGTTGCCCCAGAATCTGCAGATCCAGCGTCAGCACCAGCGCTGAGCAGTTCGCCGCTTTGGCACGGTCGATCAGCCGCTCGATGAAGGCACGGTCTTTCATCACGTAGAGCTGGAACCAGAACGGGTGGCCACCGGTGGCCTCTGCCACGTCCTCTATCGAGCAGATGCTCATGGTGGAGAGCGTGAACGGTATGCCGAATTTCTTGGCCGCCAATGCCCCCAATATTTCACCGTCGGCATGTTGCATACCGGTCAGGCCGGTGGGCGCAATCGCCACCGGCATGGCCACATCCTGCCCGACCATGGTGCAGCGGGTACTGCGGTTCTCCATGTTGACTGCCACCCTCTGGCGAAACTTGATCCCCTGGAAATCACTCGAATTGGCCCGGTAGGTGCTCTCGGTCCAAGAGCCGGAATCGGCATAGTCGTAAAACATGCGTGGCACGCGTTTTTGCGCCAGCACGCGCAGGTCTTCGATATGGGTAATGACGGGCATCCGTGTCTCCTGGGTAGAAGCGGCATGGTAAGGCCAGCAGGGATGTCGGGATTGAAATCTGCCTGCAGCATGGTGAAAAGAATTGAGCCGTATCGTCCAGCGCAATATTCAACGAAGCAGGAGGCAGACATGTTGCAGGTGACGCCTGGAACATCGTCCGGCTGCATGCGGCAGGCACGCTGGGAGCCGGGGCGGTGGTGGCCGGCGCGCTGCTGGCGGTCACTTCCAACACGCTGACGCGCTGCGGTGTGGCCACTGGCA
>JANOCN010000409.1:0-2686 GCA_031412185.1 Betaproteobacteria bacterium
CAGGCCGATCGAGTTGTTGATGATGAACAGCACCCCAAAATAGACCGGGTCGATGCCAGCCGCCTTAACCAGCGGCATCAGCACGGGTGTGAGGATCAGGATGGTGGGCGTCATGTCCATGGCCGTACCTACCACCATCACCAGCAGCATGATTGCGAACATCAGCAGCTTGGGGCTGTCGAGCAGTGGCTCCAGCAGCGAAATTATCTGTGCGGGTAACTGGGCCACGGTGATCAGCCAGGCCGATACCATGGCAGCCGCCACCAGGAACATGATCAAGGCTGTAGTGTTGCCCGCCGCGATAAAGACCTGCACCACCTGGCGCAGGGTCAGCTCGCGGTAGACCACCCCGGCCACAAAAAGCGCGTAGACCGCAGCGACCACTGCGGCTTCGGTTGGCGTGAATACTCCCATGCGCAAACCCACCAGAATGATGACCGGCAGCATCAACGCCCAACCGGCGCTGCGCATCGCTTGCCAGACCTCGGTCCGTGTGCGTCGCGGCGGGCTTTCCAGCTTCTCCCGGCGCACCAGCCACCACCAGGTAATCCAGAGACCGGCCGCCAGCACCAGCCCCGGAAAGATACCGGCCAGGAACAGTTTGGAGATCGATACGCCACCCGCCACGCCGAAGATTACGAAGCCGATAGACGGCGGGATGATCGGCCCTATGACACCACAGGCCGCGATCAGGCCAGCACTGCGCGCCTTGTCGTGCCCGGCCTTGACCATCATGGGCAATAGCAGCGCTGTAAGTGCGGCCGCGTCGGCCACCGCAGAACCGGAGAGCGCCGACAGCAAACAGGCGGCAATGATCGTGACGTAGCCCAGCCCACCCTTGATATGGCCCACCAGCGCCTTCGCAAAATTGACGATGCGCCGGGACAGGCCACCGGTGTTCATGACCTCGCCCGCCAACATGAAGAACGGTACCGCCAGCAACGGGAAGCTATCGGCCCCGTTGATTACGTTTTGCGCCAGTATCTGGGCATCGAACATATTCATGTACCACATCAGCGCGGCACCACACAGCAACAGCGAAAAAGCAATCGGGATGCCCAGCGCCATGGCACCCAGCAGCGAACCCAGAAAAACGGCGATGGTCATGAAGGTGGCTGCTTCAGCGCACGGGCTTTGTGAGGTCGATCAGCGCTTCTTCGGATTCACGGATTCCGATCAGCTGGTCTTCCGGGAGTTGCCCGCTCAGCAGGCGCCAGAAGTCGTTGAGCAGAATGACCGCAGCGGATACCGCAAAAACAATGCCGCAGCCATAGAAGATTGCCATCGACACCTCCATGGCAGCGCTGTGGGATGTCCAGTTGATCTTGACCTGGTCGAGGGTGCCCTGAAACAGCAGCCAGCAGATGAACAGCATCAACACATGGCCCACTCCCAGGCAGATTTTTTTGCCGCGCAGAGACAGGCGCGATACCAGCGTGTCGGTACCCAGATGGGCGCGGTCGTTAAGTGCAACGATGGCACCCATAAACGTGAGCCAGACGAATAGCCAGCGCGACAGCTCTTCGGACACGGTGATGCCGGAATTGAAGGCGTAACGCAACACCACGTTGGTGAACACCAGCACCACCATCAGTGCCAGCGCAGCACCCACCGCGAAGGACAACAGTCTGCAGTACCGGTCCAGCAGTTTCTGGATCATGGTTTGGCTACCGAATTATCACAATTCAATAATGTACGAACTAGTTCGTTTTTTGAGAACTAGGGCTTACCCCAAGTAGCATCTGTGCCACCGCAGTGGCCACCACAAATGGGGCTAGGCCCGCACGAAACGCACCACCATCTCGACGATGCTGGCGCGCCTTGCGGCAAGCGCTTTTGGCGTCTGGCCGTCGCGTTTGAAGATCAGGCCAAACGTATGCTGGTTGGACACGTTGAAAAAGGTCAACGCGGAGATCGATGCGTGGATGTCGATAGGGTCCAGACCGGCGCGAAAAACACCCTGCGCCACCCCCCGGTCGTAGAGCAGCTGGATGGCCCGGATGGCCGGCACATTGAGTTCCTGGATCGTTGTGCTTTGCGCAAGGTAGGTGCCGCGCTGGATGTTTTCGGACATCACCAGGCGAATGTAGTCCTGGTTGCCGTAGTGGTGATCGAACGTGAATTCCACCAGCTTGCGCAACGCGGCCTCGGGCTCCAGATCTTCCAGGTGCTGCTCAGACTCTATCTGCCGCATGCGCCGGTACGACTCCTCCAGAACGGCCACATACAGGCCCTCCTTGCTGCCGAAGTAGTAATAGATCATGCGTTTGCTAGTGCGCGTGGTGGCCGCAATCTCGTCGATCCGCGCACCACTCAAACCTTTCGCCGCAAACTCGGCAGTCGCCACCTGCATGATCTCCGACATCGTGCGCACCGGGTCGTTGACACGCGCGGGCACCACCCGTCTTGCGCTCGACACCGGCAGCTTGCGGGCGGCGGCGCTTGCATGTACTGTCTGGTTCATTTTGCCAGTATACGGGGCCGGATAGGCTTCAGTCGCCAGGTGCCATGCGCCACATTGCGGCTTCGTGGCCACTCGCGTACGCGTCATTGGCGATGGCCGGGTCGCGGTTCACGAAGCGCCGCGCATACATCGGGTGGCGCATGCTGCGTACACGTGCTCCAGCGTCGTGAGTACCTGCCCGCTGTCCAGATCGCAAATGTCCTGAAACCGGTACTGGCTCTG
>JANOCN010000410.1:0-10064 GCA_031412185.1 Betaproteobacteria bacterium
CGAGCGAGCCGCCAGCGAAGGGGTCGCGCGTGGGGCCGAAGGCGCTGTCGAGCTCCCTCCAGTCCTCGGGTGTGAACCTCGCAGTGGCCGCTGGCAAGACCAGGGTTTCCTCCAGCCGCATGTGCTCAAGGTAAAAGGCTACATACTGCCGGGCGGCGTCGGCGAAATGGTCACGGCGCGAATCTCCGATCATTTCCCAAGCCACCAGATGGTGCTGGAGCGCACGTATCAGCCGCTCGCCTTGCAGGTGATCGTGCTCGAGTTTTTCCAGCGTCGACAGCAGCTCAGGCGCAAGTTGCGCCACTTTGGGAAACAGGAAGTTCGATTCCTTGGGATGGTGGAGTTTTTCCGGAAATTCATCGACATAAAACAGCATCGCGCGCACGACGTCGAAGAACCGCTCAGGTTCGTCACCCGGTCCCCGCTCAACCATGAGCAATACGGATTTCAGCATGGACGCCAGCGCCGCGTGTTCATCCTGAAGCGTACGGATGCAGGCACCGCCAACGCTGAGGGGGAGGGGAGTCTGGATGGGTTGCCGGTGCTGCATGGATAGTCGCTGGATGGCTCGTGTAGTTTCGTGCTTGTTCTGCTGTGCGGGATTGATCTGGATCAACGCCGCTGCAACACGAAGCTTTCACACGGGGGGCCAGTCCGCTCGACTGCGGTCAGCGCCAGCATCATGTTCTGACCAGCCAAGCGCTGCCGTCACCACACAGGCCCCGGTACTCACGCCCCAAAAGACGAAGAATGCCAGGGTGTAGACCGCCTGCCGTGACAACTCCAGCGCGTGGCCCGACCAGTGCATGTCTTGCGGGTCCACCAGGGCAAACACCACGAGCTCCAGCACACAGGCCGCCAGAAAAGCGGGCCACGCGGCCCGCATGAGGAGAATTCGCACGGACATGGCCTACTTTGTGGGGCCAGACAGCCCGGTCGGTCGGCCAGGCTGCGGCGATGCCGACAACGTGGCTTGTGGCGGCGATTTCGTCGTTGGTGGCACAGGCAGTATTTCGTTTGTTAGTGGGGGTGCGGGAGCTGGGGCGGTTGGCGCAGGCGCAGGCGAAGCCGCGTGGTTACGTCCCTGCAATGCGGGCACCAGCGCCCGGTCACGCTGTGCCTGTTCGGCCAGCGTCTTGTTGATCTGCATGCCGCGCCGGTAGTAGTCTTCGGCCACCAGTGTCTCCGGGTAGGCCAGGGTAATCCAGACCGTGGCGATGCTTGCCAGCACCACACTGGCCGGGCCGGCAATTACCATCCAGACAAAACCGAAGGTCCACCAAGGGGCGGGCAGGGCGGGCGGCGATGTCTTGTTGATGTACATGCTTGCTCCTTGTTGCATTTATGCGCTTCTAGCGCGGAACCAGAAACACCGATTCTTCGCGCACATGCGACGCACCCGTGGTGTCCTGGATGGTGAATGCAATCGGATGCGAGCCGGGCGGGGTACTGCCGTACCCGATCTGCAAGCGCACCGGTACCCAGCGCGATTCGGCGGGACCGACCGCGACCTCGGCCTGGGACGCCAGCACCAGCCCGTCCAGGCCAGTGGCGGCGATGCGGTAGTGCTGGGTTTGTTCGGTGGCGTTCATGATCTGCAGGCGATAGACGTTCTCCAGCTTCCCGCCTGCCACGATGCGCGAGAGCGCAGCGCGATCGCGCACCACATCCACCTTGAGCGGCATCCGTGTCACCAGGCTGGCGGCCAGACCGATGCACAATGCGAGCAACAAGCCAGCGTACACCAGCACGCGCGGGCGCAGTACCCGCTGCCACATCTGCGACTTGCTCCACTTTCCCACCAATGCGTTCTGGGTGGTGAAACGGATCAGCCCGCGCGGGTACTGCATCTTGTCCATCACGGTGTCGCAGACATCGGCGCAGGCCGCGCAGCCAATACATTCGTACTGCAAGCCTTCGCGGATGTCGATGCCGGTCGGGCAGACCTGCACACACAGGGTGCAGTCGATGCAGGCACCCAATGACAGGGTTGACAGGTCAGCCTTGCGCGAACGGGCACCGCGTGGTTCGCCGCGTTCGGTGTCATAACTCACGATCAGGGTGTCGCGGTCGAACATCGCGCTCTGGAAGCGCGCATACGGACACATGTATTTGCACACCTGCTCGCGCAGGAAGCCGGCGTTGCCGTAGGTCGCCAGCCCGTAAAACAGCACCCAGAACGCCTCCCAGGAGGCCAACCGCGCCTGCAGCAGCTCCGTGCCAAGTTGCTGTATCGGCGCAAAGTAGCCCACGAACGTAAAGCCGGTCCACAGCGACAAGCTGAGCCACAGAAAGTGTTTGAGCCATTTCCGGCCCAGCTTGCCTGGCGTCATGGGCTGGCCGTCGAGCCGCATACGCGCGCTGCGGTCGCCTTCCACCTTGCGCTCGATCCACAGGAAGATCTCGGTATACACGGTCTGCGGGCAGGCAAATCCACACCACAGGCGACCCGCGACCGCAGTGAACAGAAAAAGTGACAGCGCACTCACCACCAGCAGCCCGGTCAGGTAGATGAAGTCCTGCGGGTACAACACCCAGCCAAAGATGTAGAAGCGCCGTGCGCCCAGGTCGAACAAAACCGCCTGGCGCTGGCCCCATTCCAGCCATGGCAGCCCATAAAAAACGAGTTGCGTCAGCGCTACCAGGGCCCAGCGCCATTGCGCGAACAGTCCCGATACCGAACGCGGGTAAATCTTCTTCTGCGCCTCAAAGAGCGAGGCGCTCCCATCGTCGGGTGGCAATGCAACGATGGGGATTGGCTTGCGCACGGAAGTCAAGGTGGCGCTCGCACTGGTCGGCGGTCGTGCGGTACCAAAGTCGTCCGGATTACGGCCGTAGCGGTGCGGCCTGGTTAGACAGGCCCCACACGTAGGCTGCCAGCACCTGAATCTGGGGCCCGGTCAGCCGCCCGGCCTGACCCGGCATGGCGCTGGTCTTGCCAGTATTGACCATGGCCACGATAGCGTTTTCTCCCCAGCCATGCAGCCAGGTATCGTCCGTCAGGTTGGGTGCGCCCAGCGCCTGGTTGCCTTTGCCGTCATTGCTATGGCAGGCGGTGCAGGTGCTGAATTTGCTCTTGCCCAAGGCGGCGCGCAGCGAATCGTGCGGGCTGCGTGACAGGCTCAAAACATAGTGGGCCACATTTTTTATATCTTCCGGGGTGCCAACGGCGGCAGCCATGGGCGGCATGTTGCCCTGCCGACCAGCCGTAATGCTTTCGGCGATCTTCGCCGGTGAGCCGCCGTGCAGCCAGTCGGTATCGGTCAGGTTAGGAAAGCCCTTGCTGCCGCGTGCGTCCGAGCCGTGGCATTGCGCGCAGTTGTTCATGAACAGCCGCTCACCAATGGCCATGGCGGCGGGGTCACGCGCCAGCTCTTCAGGCGTCTTGGCTGTGAAGCGGGCGTACAGCGGCTCCAGTTCCTGGTTTGCCTTGGCCACCTCGGCTGCGTATTCGCGCTGGGTGCTCCAGCCCAGTTCACCTGGGTAGCTGCCCAGGCCCGGGTAGGCCACCAGATAACCCAGCGAAAAAACGATGCTGAGGACAAACAGCCACATCCACCAACGCGGCATCGGGTTGTTCATCTCGCGCAGGTCTTCGTCCCAAACGTGCCCGGTAGTGTTGTCACCCGCCGATGCGATCTTCTTTCGCGCGACCAGCCACATCAAGATCAGACAGGCAAGAATGCCCGCCAGCGTGAAACCAGCGACGTAGAAAGACCAGAATTGTGCGGTGAAGTCACTCATGACAGGGTCCGTTCAATCCTGCTCAAACGGGATGCGGGCGTCGGCTTCAAAGCGGTCGCGATTGGTGCGCGCGTCGGCCCACCAGGCAATACCCAAGAAGCTGACCAGGCTGGCCAGCGTGGCCAGGATACGCAGCGTAGTGATGTCCATCGTGTTTCCTATTTCAACGCCAGGCCCAACCCCTGCAGGTAGGCGACCATGGCGTCCATTTCAGTTTTGCCAGCTACCTCTGCGGCTGACCCGGCGATCTGCGCGTCGCTGTACGGCACACCAACCCGGCGCAATGCCGTCATACGCGGTGCCATGTCGGCTGCGTCTACCAGGGTCTTGTCCAGCCAGGGGTAAGCAGGCATATTGGATTCGGGCACCAGGTCGCGGGGGCTATTGAGGTGGATACGGTGCCACTCATCGCTGTATTTGCCACCGACCCGGTGCAGGTCGGGGCCGGTGCGTTTGCTGCCCCACTGGAACGGATGGTCGTAGACGAACTCACCCGCCACCGAGTAGTGTCCATAGCGCAGCGTCTCGGCGCGGAACGGGCGGATCATCTGCGAATGGCAGTTGTAGCAACCCTCGCGCAGGTAGATGTCGCGCCCGGCCAGTTGCAGTGCGGTGTAGGGCTTCACGCCGGTCACCGGTTCGGTCATCGATTTCTGGAAGAACAGCGGCACGATCTCTACCGCACCGCCGACCGCGACCACCAGCAGGATCAGCACAATCATGAGGAAGTTGTTGGTCTCGATCTTTTCGTGCGAAAAGCCGGGTCGGGAGGGTTTGTTGTCGCTCATAAGGGAAGGCACCTGATGTCAAGCGGGCTGTGGCACCGGAATGGATACGTGCACTACGCGGCCCTGGGCGACGGTCATCCAGACGTTCCACGCCATCACCAGCATGCCAAACAGGTACAGCAGACCGCCCAGAAGCCGGACCACGTAGAACGGATAGGTCGCCTTGACCGACTCGACAAAGGTGTAGGTCAGCGTGCCGTCGGCATTCAGGGCGCGCCACATCAGGCCCTGCATCACACCGGCTATCCACATCGCGGCAATGTAGAACACGATGCCAATCGTCGCGGTCCAGAAATGCAGCTCAATCGCCGGTACCGAGTACATCTTTTTCTGGCCGAACAGGCGCGGGATAAGGTAGTACAGCGTGCCCATGGTGATCAGCCCGACCCAGCCCAGAGCGCCGGCATGCACGTGGCCGACGGTCCAGTCGGTGTAATGGCTCAGCGCGTTGACGGTCTTGATCGACATCAACGGGCCTTCCAGCGTAGCCATGCCATAAAACGACAGGGCGACGATCATGAAACGGATGATCGGGTCTTCGCGCAATTTGTGCCAGGCACCCGACAGCGTCATCACGCCGTTGATCATGCCGCCCCAGCTCGGTGCCAGCAGGATCAGCGAGAACACCATCCCGACCGACTGGGTCCAGTCCGGCAAGGCGGTGTAGTGCAGGTGGTGGGGGCCGGCCCACATGTAGGTGAAGATGAGCGACCAGAAATGCACGATCGACAGGCGGTAGCTGTAGACCGGGCGCTCGGCCTGCTTCGGAACAAAGTAATACATCATCCCCAGGAAACCGGCCGTGAGAAAGAAACCGACGGCGTTGTGACCGTACCACCACTGAATCATGGCGTCCTGCACACCCGCATAGGCCGAGTACGACTTCATCCAGCTGTAGGGCACAGCCGCGCTGTTGACCAGATGCAGCAGCGCAATGGTGAGGATGAAGGAGCCGTAGAACCAGTTGGCGACGTAGATGTGGCGCACCCGGCGTTTGCCGATGGTGCCGAAGAAGACGATGGCGTAGGACACCCACACCAGGGTAATCAGAATGTCGATCGGCCACTCGAGTTCGGCGTATTCCTTGCCCGAGGTGTAGCCCAGCGGCAGGCTGATGGCAGCCGCCAGAATCACCGCCTGCCAACCCCAGAACGTAAAGGCCGCCAGCCTTGGCGCAACCAGCGCGACGTGGCAGTTACGCTCCACCACGTATTTGCGGGTCCAAATCAATGCCCACCCCCCGAACCCAAACCCCACCGATTTGGTGGGCAAGGGCCGAAAGCGACCGTAGCTCAACCAGGGAATGCCGAAGTTCAACTCGGGCCAGGCCAGCTGGGAGGCGATGAAAACGCCCACCAGCATGCCGACTACACCCCACACCACGGCCATCAGGGAAAACTGCCGCACTACCGTGTCGCTGTAGAGCGTTGGAGGACTTGTCTGTTGTACGTTCATCGGCGCACCATTTCTTGGGATGTGCGCAGTGTCCACGCAGGCGAATGCAGCGGCCTTGATAAAGATCAATCGGAGTGCAGAATGCGTTCGCCTTCTGCATCCAGTGCGTCGAATTGGCCACGCCAGACGGCCCAGGCCAGCGCCACCAGGATCAGCAACGCCAATGCCACCGAGAGTGGAATCAGCAGAAGAAGTATGTCGATGTCAGTGCTCCTTTGGTTGACCGGTGTCATGCTGCAGTGGCGGCATATGCGACAGGCGCGAGGAATTCAGGACCACCAGCAGCGAGCTGCCGGCCATGCCCAGCCCGGCCAGCCAGGGCGGCATGGCACCACTGATGGCCAGCGGCACACACAGCGCGTTGTAGAAGGCAGCCCATAACAGGTTTTGCCGCACCACGGCGCGCGTGCGCCGAGCCTGCTGCAGCAGGGCAGGCACCGCAGATACTTGTCCGCCGTGCACCAGAAAGTCGGATTTGGCCTGTGCCAGCGGCACAGCACTGCCCATCGCGATGGACACATCGGCCAGCGCCAGCACCGGGCCGTCGTTCAGGCCATCACCCACCATCGCGACACGTTTGCCGCCTCGCTGCAGGCGCTCCACATAGGTGAGTTTGTCTTCGGGCGACTGGGCAGCCAGCGCGGTGCCGATGCCGGTGCGAGCCGCCAGCCGCGCCACCGCGTAGGGCTGGTCGCCCGAGAGCAGCAACACGTCCAGCCCCAGACGGTGAAGTGCGGCGACCGCTGGTGCGGCGTCTGGACGCAGCGTCTCCTGCAGGGAAAACGATGCCAGCCAGCCGCGCGCGTCGGACAGGTGACCCTGTGGCACGGTTACGGCCGGTGTCCCCGGCGTGTTGACCGGCGCACCGCAAAACACTGCAGACCCAATACGCACGATCTGTGGCACACCCGCAGGCGGCGTTACGGTAGCAGTCACACCGAGGCCAGCGTGTTCAACGACACCGTGGCTTTGCCAGGCTTGCCAGCGTGGCCCGCCGGGTGTATTGCCAGCCTGTGCGGCGCGCAGCAATGCGCGCGACACCGGGTGCAGCGAATGCCCCGCGACCGTGCCTGCCAGCGTAAGCGCCAGCGCCGCGTCGGCACCGGGTCGCAGCGTGGCCAGCGTCGCGGTCATGTGGTCTTCGGTCAAGGTGCCGGTCTTATCGAAGACCACCGTTTGCAACCCGGCGCAGGCTTCCAGTGCCTGTATATTGCGCACCAGAACGCCGCGCCGTGCCAGGGCACCGGCGGCAGCCAGCGAGGCTGCAGGCGTGGCCAGCGAAAGTGCACACGGGCAGGTGACGATCAAGACGGCTACCGCCACACCGATCGCGTGCGCCGGACCGGCAGACCACCACCAGGCGGCTGCCGCCGCTGCGGCCAGCAACACCAGCAGCAGGAAGGGGCCTGCCACCCGGTCCGCCACCTGGGCCAGGTGCGGTTTCTGCACCGACGCCTGCTCCATCAAGGCCACAATGCCGGCGTAACGGGTGTCGGCGCCGGTGCGCTGCACATGTACCAGCAGCGGACCGCTAAGGTTGTGGCTGCCTGCTACCACCGCGTCGCCAGGGCCGCGTCGTAACGCTTGCGACTCACCGGTGAGCAGAGCTTCGTCCACGCGGCTCTCACCGCCTGTTACCAGACCGTCTGCCGGAAAAACTTCGCCGGGCAATACGCGCACGGTGTCGCGTACCATGAGCTGTCGCACCGGCACGCGCTCGAAAGACCCGTCAGCGCCCTCGCGCTCGATGGTCTCCGGCAACCGGCGCATCAGCGCTTCCAGTGCCCCGGCGGTGCGCTCGCGCAGGCGGTGTTCGAGCAAACGGCCCGACAAAAGGAAAAAGACGAACATCGTGACCGAGTCGAACCACACTTCGGTGCCCAGCGGCCCGGTGGGGTCGAAGGTGGCAACCGAACTGGCACCGAACGCGACCAGGATGCCGAGTGCTACCGGCACGTCCATGCCGATGCGGCGATGGCGCAGGTCGCGCCAGGCACTCACGAAGAACGGCTGGCACGAGAACAGGACCACCGGCAGGGTGAGCACCCAGGAGGCCCAGCGTAACAAACCCTGGTCCTGCAAGGTGAAGTCGCCCGGCTCTGCCAGATACGCGGGCGTGGCGTACATCATCACCTGCATCATGCAAAACCCGGCCACCAACCAGCGCCACAGCATCTGCCGCGCGGCACTGCGCCGGGGTGCCGTCTGCACCAGGTCGCCAGCGGGCACGGCTCCATAACCAGCGCGCTGCAGGGCCGCCAGCCAGTCGGAAGGGCGGCCGTCGGCAGGCGACCAGCGCACGCGTGCAGTAGCGCTGGCACCGTTCACCAGGACTTCGTGTACGCCGGGCAAGCGCTGCAAAACGCGCTCCACCGTGAGTGCGCAGGCGGCACACGCCATGCCCTGGATCGACAGGTACGACTCCCAGTTATCGACGGCACCCGCGCAGCGGCGACTGAATAGCTGCCATTCGGTGCGCTCATCGAGTGACTTCCAGGCGGCCGCGGGTGATGCTTCGAAGTCGTCGGAAGTGGTGGCGAGCGCAGCGATAGACATATTGGAAGCCTACCTGCAGGCTTGTCACCTCCGTTTGACATGGATCAACAACAACCGCCAAACGCCCGGATAAGCTGGTCTACTTCAAATAGGAGCAAAACACCATGTACCAACGTATTCTTGTCGCCACCGACGGCTCCGTGCTCTCGAAGAAGGCTGTACGCGGCAGCATTGACCTGGCTGTAGCGCTGGGCGCGGAACTGGTAGCCGTAAAGGTCGTGCCGCGTTACCCCATGAGTTATTTCGAAGGTGGCATGGTGGTGTCGCCTGCCGAGGTTGGGCGCGTGGAAAAGCAGTGGATCGACGACGGACGTACGGTACTGGACGCCGTGGTGAAGGCCGCAAAGGCCAGGAGCGTCAGCGCCAAGCCGGTAGTCGTGGTCTCCGACCGTGTGGCTGAATCGCTGCTATCGGCCGCCAAGAAACACAAGTGCGACCTGATCGTCATGGCTTCGCACGGCCGCAAGGGGCTGCAGCGCGTATTGTTAGGCAGTGAGACGCAGCATGTGCTGACGCACGGCAGTGTGCCAGTGCTGGTACTGCGTTGAGCGGGCCAACCTAGTGCCTGCGGTGTTGCCTCAGGCGTGGACCGCAGTGCATGGGGCAGCGTCAGACGAAGTGCACCGTGAGGGCCTGCAATGGTGCGCTGAAACTGGCGCTCCAGCGTTCGCCGGTTTGAACCGGCCAGGCATCGGTCCAGGTGCCGGTGGTTACCACGTCACCTGGTGACAGGTCGGGCGCGCCGGGGCACTGGCGCATCTCAGTCAGGAAGTGGTGCAACGCCTGCAGCGGGTTGCCCAGCACATTGGCACCGAGCCCATGGTCCACCGGCTCGCCTGATTTGAACAGTGTGGCCTGGGCTGCAGCCAGAAGCGCCTGAAGCCCGTCGGCGTTTTCGGCAACTTCATGCATCGGTACCTGGTGGCCGACCAGCAGCCACGCATGCAGGCCACCATCGGCCACTGCATCGGGTGCCGTGAACACCCAATTGGGCAGATGCGACTGCACGATCTCGAAGCCAGGCGCGACCCAGTCGATACTGTCAAACAGTTCTTGCAGCGAGGCATTGGCGGGCGGCGTGGCACGTATGCCAAACACGGTCTCGGGCTCGATGCGGGGCTGGCACAAACCGGCCAGCGCCACACGGCCCTGGCCTTCACAAAAACTAAGCGTGCTGCTCCATACCGTGCCCCAGATTGGCGCGAAGACGTTGTAGCGCGGCCAGATCGTGCGGTTGGTAAAACCGACTTTGAAGCCGCGCGGCAGCTCCCCGCGGGCGCTGCGCAGTTGGCGAAGCTGCAGCGCGCGCTGGTAGGCAGCAGGCACATCGAGCCCTGGCATGCTACCGGGTGCCTGCGCCCAAAGTTGCCCAGAATCGTAGTGGTCGAGCATGTTTTGCGGTGTCACGGCGCGGCCTTGTCAGTTGTTGCGTTGGGAACAACCAGGAACTTTGCGCCGGTCGATGCGCGTCCGTATACGGCAATGGCGCTCAATTGCAGCGCACCGGCCAGCGTTACCTGG
>JANOCN010000411.1:0-2155 GCA_031412185.1 Betaproteobacteria bacterium
GTTGACTTTCACAGCAGCGGCTCCTGGCGCGCCGCTGTGGCGTACAACACGCCGCCACCGTAATAGGCCATGATCTTTTCTTCTTCAAGCATAGTGACCTGCTCAGGGTGGCGGGTTCCCGGAACCTGCGCGAACTGGCCACCCAGAATCGATTTGACCGCAACCTTGCGATGGCTGATGCGTGTGAAGTTGATCGGCAACAACACCCGCCGGTTGCCGGACCCGGTGCCGACCTCAAGCTCCAGGTAGCGGAACAACATTTCGGCACGGTCCACCCAAAGGTCAACCACGGTGCCACCGGCTTCACCGTCTGCCCCCAGCACCGTCAACCCGCGCGGGTCCGGGTCGTTGGCCGACACCTCGAAGTCAGGCGCAGCACGCAGTGGCACGATCCGGGCCTCGCCTTCGAAGGTCTTGTCGGTCACATCGGGGCGGTCTGCCCAGGCACCGGGGCCAACGCCGTCCAGCATCGGGTTACCCGTCGGTTGCAAGGGTGCACCGAGCCAGTTGCCAATTGGCTCGGCAGCCAGCCGCTGCGGCGACGTAAACGCCACCGGGGCCGTGCGTTTGCTGCCGTCGCGCAGCACATAGGTCTTGGGTGCCGGCATGGGCGGCCAACCCTCTACCCGTATCTGGCCCGAGCGGTCGGACTCCAGCGGGTAACCCTCGCGTTTACCTTCCTGCAACAGGTAATAGATGAGGCCCGCAAAAAATATCCAGAATACGTAAAGCGCGATCTGGGCCACATCGATGTAAGACGTTATTGCTCCGGTTTCCATCACAAATCTCCTTTGACTTCTACTGACACTTCGTTTCAAAAATTCAGCTTGCAGGCGAGATGCTGTTGGCACTAACCCGGCAATTCCGCCAGGCCGAACTTGGGCGCGGCTTGGGCGGTGATACGCCCGCGCGAGCGCACCAGTGGTCCAATGGCAATCAGGGTGGCAAACAACAACAGTATTTCCACGTGGTAGACCACGCTGTAACCAACCGCCGGGCCGGTCAGCGCCGGGCCAAGTGCCCCCTGCACCGCCAGACCGGAGAACACATCGCGCAGCGCACCACCCAGAGCGATCGCCAATCCGGCCGCAGAAGCCTGCACCGCTCCCCAGGCACCCAGCGCCAGGCCGTTGTGTTCGTAGCTCTCCAGGCCCATCGCTGCCGTGAGAGTGCCGACCGAGAAGAATCCACCGCCAAATCCGATCAGGATTGCGCCGATCCGGAACAACAACGGCGAGTCCAGCGGGTCGGCGAAAATTACTGCCGCAAACGCCACCACACCGGCCAGCGCGCCGAAAGCCGCCAGGCGACACGGGTCTCCGCCGTGGTAAAGCCAGCGCGATGCGAGTGCAAATGCGCCCAACGCTCCGCCCGCCAGCAGGGCGGTTAGCGCCGAAGTAGCACCCACCGGCAAGCCCATGATCTGGCCGCCATACGGCTCCAGCAACACATCCTGCATGCTGAACGCGGCGCTCCCCAGCGCAACGGCTACCAGCAGCCGACTGGCACGCCCACCCCGGATAAAGCGGCGCCAGGTGTCACGGAACAACGGGCGTGGCTGGCCAGCGGGCGCGCGGGTACGGGATGGATCGCGCGGCTCCTGCTTCCACAACGCCACCATGTTCAGCACCATGGTGAGCACGGCTGCACCCTGGATCACCTGAATCAGTTTGACCTGCTTGAAGTCCTCCAGCAGCGCACCGAAGACCAGCGCACTGCCGACCATACCGAGCAGCAACATCACGTACAGCAGCGCCACCACCCGCGGGCGGGCGTCAGGCGGTGCCAGATCGGAGGCCAGAGCCAGCCCTGCCGTTTGTGTGGTGTGCAAACCTGCGCCCACCAGCAGGAACGCCAACCCGGCACCGATCTGGCCGAACAATACCGGCCCATGGGTATCGCCCGACAGCACCAGCAGTGCAAACGGCATGATGGCGAGGCCGCCAAACTGCAATAGCGAGCCGATCCAGATATAGGGCACACGTTTCCAACCCAGCGCCGAGCGGTGGGTATCGGAACGGAACCCGACCAACGCTCGAAACGGTGCAAACACCAGCGGCAGCGCCACCATCAGCGACACCAGCCAGGCCGGCACGTTCAACTCCACAATCATGACCCGGTTCAAGGTGCCGTTGAGCAGCGCCATGGCCATGCC
>JANOCN010000412.1:0-6868 GCA_031412185.1 Betaproteobacteria bacterium
CAGGAACGGCGCTATTTTGCGGTACAGGTCCAACTTCCAGTCCATGCGCTCGGCAATCGCTTCGATCACCAGGTCGCAGGCTCTGAGCAGCTCCATGTGTTCTTCGTAATTGGCCTGCTGAATCAAGGCCGCGTCCTGCGGCACCCCCAGCGGGGCGGGCTTGAGTTTCTTCAGGCCCTCGACTGCGCGGGTGACGATGCCATTCTTCGGCCCCTCTTTGGCCGCCAGGTCGAACAGCACCACCGGCACTCCGACGTTGACCAGGTGTGCAGCAATCTGCGCACCCATCACGCCTGCGCCGAGCACGGCGACTTGTTTGACTTGGAAACGCTGCATGGAACTATTGCGCCCTTACCCAGGTTTGGGTGCGCCCAAACGGCCCGATGGACCCGCGCACTTCCAGCTTTTTTCCGCCTTCGATCGGTGTCAGCTTCAAGCCGTAGCTTTTGCCGTTTTCCGGGTCAAGAATCTTGCCGTCTTCCCATACGTCTTTGCCGTCCACCTTCTTGGCCCCACGGATGATCTCCAGCCCCAACATGGGTTTGCCTTTGCGCTCATCGGTGCATTCGTCGCATACGGCGTCCTGCTTGGCCTCTTTGCGCAGCAGTTTGGTGACCTTGCCGTTAAGCACGCCGCCGCTCTCCACGATCTGGATCTCGGACTTGACCTCTTTGGTCTTGTCGTCGATGCTGTGCCAGTTTCCTACCGGTGTCATTTGTGCAGATGCCAGGCCTGCGGCGACGACCAGCGCGATTGCGGTGAAAGATTTCTTGAACATGGATGTCTCCTGAAAATGAAAATTGGATGAACCCCGGTAACGGATGCTATGCAAACACCGCTTCGGTGTCCATGAGTACCTTGGCCCCGGCACGTGCGGTCAGCATAAGTGACGCCGTCTCCGGGAACAGCTTGGCGAAATAGAAGCGCGCGGTCTGCAGTTTGGCCTGGTAGAACGGGTCGGTGTTGCCAGCGGCGATCTCGCGCAAAGCCACCTGGGCCATCCGCGCCCAGAAATAACCAAACACCAGGTGTCCAGCCACGCGCAGGTAGTCCACGGCTGCGGCACCCACTTCGTCGGGGTTCTGGAATCCCTTGAAGCCGAGTTCGCTGGTGAGTTTGTTCATCTTTTCACCGAGGTAAGCAATCGGGTTGATAAACTCCGCCATTTTTTCGTTCACGCCTTCTTCGTCCACCAGCGCGGCGATCAGTCTGCCGAATTTCTTCAGCGTGGCGCCGTTGTTGCCCAATATCTTGCGCCCCAGCAGGTCCAGGCTCTGGATCGTGTTGGTGCCTTCGTAAATCATGTTGATGCGGGCGTCGCGCACAAACTGCTCCATGCCCCATTCCTTGATGTAGCCATGTCCGCCAAACACCTGCTGGCAACCCGAGGTGGCAATCCAACCGTTGTCGGTCAGGAAGGCCTTCACCACCGGTGTCAGCAGCGACAACATCTCGCCGCTGTCCTTGCGCACTTTTTCGTCCGGGTGGAAGTGTTCCTTTTCCAGCAGCACCGAACAGAAGATCGCCAGCGCACGCCCACCTTCGGCATAGGCACGCGCGGTGAGCAGCATCTTGCGTACATCAGGGTGCACGATGATCGGGTCGGCCGCCTTGTCCTTGGCCTTGGTTCCCGACAGGGAGCGCATTTGCAGTCGGTCCCGGGCGTAGGCCAGTGCGTTCTGGTAAGCCACCTCGGTCAGGCCGAGCGACTGGTTGCCGACCCCCAGACGGGCCGCGTTCATCATCACGAACATGGCGTTCATGCCTTTATTGGGCTGCCCCACCAGGGTACCGACTGCACCGTCGATCACGATCTGGGCCGTCGCGTTGCCATGGATGCCCATCTTGTGTTCGAGACCGCCGCAATAGATGCCGTTGCGTGTGCCCAGCGTTCCATCCGGCTTGACGTTGTACTTGGGCACCAGGAACAGGCTCACGCCCTTTATGCCGGGAGGCGCGTCCGTGATCCGTGCCAGAACCAGGTGGACGATGTTGCCTGCCAGGTCGTGTTCGCCCGCGCTGATGAATATCTTGTTGCCGGTGATGCGGTAAGTGCCGTCGGCCTGCGGTTCTGCCCGTGTGCGCATCAGGCCAAGGTCGGTACCGCAATGTGGCTCGGTCAGGCACATGGTGCCGGTCCATTCGCCACTGGTCATCTTGTGCAGGTAAGTCTGCTTCTGTTCTTCGGTGCCGTAAGCGTGGATAGCTGCATAGGCACCATGGGTCAGGCCCGGATACATCGTCCACGCCTGGTTGGCCGAATTCAGCATCTCGTACAGGCACTGGTTGACCACCAGCGGCAGGCCTTGACCCCCGTAGGCGGTATCGCAGCTCACGGCCGGCCAGCCGCCCTCGACAAATCTCGCATAGGCGGCCTTGAAGCCTTTCGGTGCCGTGACCTCGTGCGTTTTCTGGTCGATCGTGCAACCTTCGGTGTCGCCGCTGATGTTCAGCGGCAGAGTCACCTCAGACGCAAACTTGCCCGCTTCTTCGAGGATCGCGTCGATGGTTGCTGCGTCAATGTCAGCGTGCCTGGGAATGGCCTTGAAGTCGTCCACGACCTTGAGCACTTCGTGCATGACAAACTGCATGTCGCGCAGTGGAGGGTTGTAGCTAGGCATTTGATTTTCCTTGCGGTTGGATAGGTGAGAATGCAGCGCGGCCGTAGCGCGCAAGAATATGCTCGAAACCGGTGTGCGCGCGGGTGATGGAGCCAGGGCTGTTGAGGAAACGCGCCTCGTAATGCAGCGCCAGGATGAGGCCATGGATTTCGAACGCAATCTGGTGGGCATCGGCATCGGCAACCAGCTGGCCTTCTTCCTTGGCCTGTATCACGGCGCGGTACATCGCGTCCAGCCAGGTTTTGACCGAGCTCGCCAACGCGTCGCGCACGGCACCTGGCCGGTCGTCAAATTCGACTGCGCCGCTGATAAATATGCAGCCCGACTGGATCTCGATGGCAACCCGTTTCATCCAGTTGGCAAACAAAGCCTCCACGCGCGCCAGGCCACGGGGTACTTTGAGCGCCGGGTAAAAAACTTCCTGCTCGAACTGGTGAAAATATTCGCGGATCACCGAAATCTGCAGTTCTTCACGCGAGCCAAAATGGGCAAAAACGCCCGACTTGCTCATGTGCATCTGTTCTGCCAGCACACCAATGCTCAGACCTTCCAGACCCACTCGCGTGGCAAGTTGCAGCGCCGCCTCGATGATCGCCGCCTTGGTCTGTTGCCCTTTGTGCGAGACGCGACTTTCCCCTGGGGCGGCGGGCCTCGTCTCGCCTGCGGTGGGCGCGGCAATATTTTCGTTTGGCAGCGATAACTCGGGAGTAGACATTCAACAAATACAAAATAATACGAACGGTCGTGCTATTTTGCATGAATTCTAGCGGCCCCGCGAAAGCCAAGTGCCAATAGTGCCAATCGCCCAAAAGGGACAAGGGTAAACCCGCACCCAATTTCTTGCGCATGGGCGGCATGCGATTGCGCGCGCTTACCCGCGTGACCAGGGCGGTACGCTGGGCAACGGTGTTTGCCGTTGCCCGAATCAAATCAGAGCTTGAACGGCACTACCAGCTGGCGTTGTTCGCCAAGGCCTTCAATGCCGAGCGTCATCACGTCGCCCTTTTTCAGGAACAGCTGTGGTTTCATACCCATGCCAACGCCGGGAGGTGTGCCGGTAGTGATTACATCGCCAGGCATCAGGGTCATGAACGAACTCACATAACTGACCAGCTTGGCGACGCCAAATATCATGGTGTTGGTGCTGCCGGTCTGCATGCGTTTGCCATTCAGATCCAGCCACATAGCCAGTTTTTGCGGGTTGGGTACTTCATCGCGGGTGACCAGCCACGGGCCGATCGGGCCGAAGGTATCGCAGCCCTTGCCCTTGTCCCACTGCGGACCGCGTTCGATCTGAAACTCGCGTTCGCTCACGTCGTTGATGGTGCAATACCCGGCGACGAAATCCAGTGCAGATTTCTGCGACACATAACGTGCGCGTGCGCCGATCACGATTCCCAGCTCCACTTCCCAATCGGACTTGACCGAACCCTTGGGCAACATCACCGCGTCGTTGGGGCCCTGGATACAGCTGATGGCCTTCATGAACACGATCGGTTCTTTGGGAATCGGCGCACCCGATTCGGCTGCATGGTCGGCGTAGTTCAGGCCAATGGCGATGAATTTGCCAATGCCCGCCACCGGGCAACCCATGCGGGGCGTTCCCCTGACCAGCGGCAGTTTGTCGGTCTTCAGCTTGCGCAGTTTGGCCAGCGGCGCGTCGCCGAGCTGGTCTGGACCGATGTCTTTGACGACAGCGCTCAGATCACGCAGTTTGCCGTCAGCGTCGATCAAGCCAGGCTTTTCTTTGCCAGGGTTGCCATAACGTACGAGTTTCATTCTTGCCTTTCAGTTGGAAATCGGTTGATCGGTTGGGAGACAGAGTCTGTTCACTGGGTGTTTCACGGGATGAAGTGATTGTGCTTCCGGCTACCTTTGTAGCTGGGAGCCCGGAGGCATTACAAATGGTTGGGGACAGAGCTTGCCCACTGCGTGTGGCTGCGGTCTGTCCCACAAAGTCTCAGGTATCCGGTCTGTCCCTCAAGGTCTCAGTAGGTCGACCTCCCGCCCGAGAGGTCAAACACGGCGCCGGTGGAGAACGAGCACTCTTCGGTGCACAACCAGGTCACCATGGCCGCGACTTCCTCGGGCGTGCCAAAACGGCCCATCGGGATTTTCGACAGCATGAACGCGATGTGTTCCGGCTGCATCTGGTCAAAAATTGCGGTCTTGACGGCTGCAGGCGTAACACAGTTCACGCGCACGCCGGTGTCGGCCAGCTCCTTGCCCAGCGATTTGGTCAGCGCCATCACGGCGGCCTTGCTGGCGCTGTAGGCACTGGCATTGGGGTTTCCGTCTTTGCCGGCCACCGAGGCAATATTCACGATGCGCCCATAGTTGCGCGAGCGCATATGCGGTGCCACTTCACGGCAACAATAAAACAGGCCGTTCAGATTCACCTGCTGCACTTTTGCCCATTCGTCGACCGGGTAGTCCCAGAGCTTGACATTCGGGCCGGTGATACCGGCGCTATTGACCAGCGCATCCACCGCCGGAGTCTGCGCCAGCGTCAGGCGCAGGCCGTCGGCCACACTGGAATGCTCCGCTACATCGACCACCACCGAAAACGCCTTTGGCCCCAGTTCCCTGGTGGCACGGGCCAGCGCATCGCGGTCGCGGTCCCACAGTGTCACCCGTGCGCCCGATGCCAACATCCGCTGCGCGATGGCAAAACCAAGGCCCGTGGCGCCGCCGGTAATCACCGCATGGCGACCCGCCATATCCAGATTGTTCATATCGTCATCCCTCCGTCGATGGCAAAAATCTGGCCCGTCGCGAAAATCGACTCGTCACTGGCCAGGTACAAAATAATTGGCGCGATTTCGTGCGCCTGCGCCAGCCGACCCATTGGCTGGCGGGCAATAAAGTCATTGCGCGCCTGCACCGGGTCGGCGTAGCTATTGATGCGTTCTCCGAGCGACGGTGTGTCCACGGTGCCTGGCGCAATGGCGTTGCAGCGTATGCCTTTGGCCACATAGTCTGCCGCCACCGATTTGGTCAACCCCACCACCGCCGCCTTGCTGGCACCGTAAATAAAACGGTTCGGCAAGCCTTTGAGGCTGCCACACACACTGGCCATGTTGATGATGCTGCCACCGCCTGCAGCGAGCATTTTGGGCAACACCGCCTGCACCATCCAGAACTGCGCGCGCACGTTGAGGTTGAAGGCGAAATCCCACTCTTCGTCGGTGGCCTGCAGGATGGTGCCGTTGTGTACAAAGCCGGCGCAATTGAACAATACGCTGATACTGGGCATGGTCGCCACCAGGGCGCTGATGGCAGACTTGTCCATCACGTCCAGCTGCGCCGTGCTGATGTTGGCTACACCTGCATAACTCTCCAGCAGCGCCGGGTTCAGATCCGTCGCCAGCACCTGCGCACCGGCGGCTGCCATGGCCAGCGCACTGGCGCGGCCGATACCTTGCCCAGCTGCCGTAACCAGCGCGGTCTTACCTTTCAAACGCATACAGTCTCCTGGTTCGTAGTGGCCTTACCACCTGTCCAATTATGACCTAGCAAAACGCTCATCCCAGCGACACGTCAACGATTTGCCGCTGCCCGATGACGCTCCAGTCCCAGGCGATGCCAAGGCCGGGCGTGTCCGGGGGGTAGGCGTAGCCGCCCTCCACGCGGATTCGGCTGGTGGTAATGTCGTCGAGTTGGGGAATGTATTCGACCCAGGCCGCATTCGGTACCGCGGCACACAGGCTGACGTGTAGTTCCATCAGAAAATGCGGGCATACCGGCACGTCGAACGCTTCCGCCAGATGCGCCACCTTGATCCACGGCGTGATGCCGCCGATGCGGGCGACATCGGGCTGCACGATGCTGCACGCACCCTGCTCCAGGTATTCGCGGAACTGGCTCAGGTGGTACATGGATTCGCCTACGGCCACAGGTATGGCGGTGTGTTGGCGCAACTGCCGGTGCCCGGACACGTCTTCGGCCGGCAGCGGTTCTTCCAGCCACGCCAGGTCGAACGGCGCGAAGGCTGCGGCGCGGCGCACCACCTCCGGGCGGTTGAAGCCCTGGTTCGCGTCGGTCATAAGCTCGAAACCTGGTCCCACTGCGGCACGCACTGCCGCAAGGCGCGCGACGTCTTCACTCACATGCGGTCGCCCGATCTTTATCTTGGCCCCTCTGAAGCCCTGGGCTTTTGCATCCAGCGTCTGCGCCACCAGTTCGTCGACGCCCAGGTGCAGCCAGCCACCCTCGGTGGTGTAGACCGGCAGGCGCGCCTGTGCGCC
>JANOCN010000413.1:0-14389 GCA_031412185.1 Betaproteobacteria bacterium
CCGTCATGGTGGTCACCGGCACGTTTGTCAAAGTCGCCGTCGGTGCCGTCGTTGACGAAGGCAGCGGCTCCTGGCAGTATCGGGTCGCCCAGCGCGTAAATGATCTCCGCTTTGTACCCTGCAGGGACGACCACTGCGTCTGCCAGGCTTTTTGCTACCGGGGCAAAACCGAGGGTGGTGACCGGAACCATCGCCCCGGCCAACCCACCACTGGTGGCACAACCGGCCAGGCCAACACTGCCGAGGGCCACGGCCGTAGCGGCTCCCGCGCCAGCTCGCAGCATATGGCGCCGGTTCAGGCGGGCGCTGAGCACCGAGTCGAAGTGGGGGTTGCGGGAAGTGTTCGAATCTTCTTCGTTGAAGATGTCAGACGCGCGTGCGGGCTTGGAGGTCATGGGTATGGGAAGTTGCAATTGGAAAGCAGCAAGCATGTGAGGAATTCATGACAGGCATGTGACAGTACCGAGTTGTGGGGTCATACAAGGCTGACACATTTACATGTGCACAATTACGATTTGCTTCTGCGGTATCTCTCGCACCTTCTGCATCACGCAAGGGCCACCGAAATGAAAGTCTTGCTGTTCGGTTTGTTATTGCTCGTATCCAGTGGCCTGCACGCCCGTGACTTACCCGGAGCGGCTGCCCCCACCATCGATGAACGCCTGCGAAATGCCCGCGATTCCATCCGGGCCAAAGACTGGACCAACGCGTTGGCAGAGTTGCGGGACGCAGCGCGCGAGGAGCCCCGCAACGCCGACGTGTTCAACCTGCTAGGCTACAGCTACCGCAAACAGGCGAAGCCCGACTTGGCGAAAGCCTTTGCGCACTACCAGATGGCGCTGCGGATTGATCCTGGACACCGCGGTGCACATGAATACATTGGCGAGGCCTATTTGCTAGACGGCAAGCTGCTCCAGGCCGAAAGCCATCTGGTGGCACTGGAGAAGTTATGCGGCAACAAGACCTGCGAGGAATACGCCGATCTGGAACGCGCCATCGCCGATTACCGGGCGCGCAACAAATAGGCGTGCCACGTCCGCAGACACGTGCGATGCATCAATTGCGGCGCTTGTGCAGCAGCGCAGGTGCCTGCACCAGCAGGCCCCACACCGCACCGGACAATGCCCCCGCCAGGTGCGCCGCATACACCACGTTAAAGCCCCAGTTCGGGTCGAAAGCAATCGGCTGCGACCATGCGTGTTCGCCAAGCAACTTGATGGCCAGTGCGCCGAAGATGATGAACGACAACGGTTTTGCCGCGTGGACCAGAGCGTGTGCCCACAACACCGCGACCATGGAGTTCAGCAACCCCGACATGCCGCTGTAACCGGTGATTTGTGGCCAGTACAACAAGGCCAGTGTGCCCAGCGGCCAGGCCAGCAACAGCGCGGCCGCAGCTCTGCGACCAGCGCGCAAAAACGAGCCCAGCCCCGCCAACAGCCCGAGCGCGAGCAAATTCGCCACCAGGTGTGCGCCCGACAAATGCACCAAACTCGCGCTCCACAAGACCCAGGGTTCACGCGCCCATGTTTTCGCCTGCCAGGTAAGTGCCCGCTCATCGGCGAACAACCAGGCCAGCAAGCTGGCTGCACCCAGCAGCACACACAGGCCAATCCAGGCCCCCCGGCCAGGCGCCTCAGGCGTTTGCGGGTGGTGGGCTACTGGCGGGCTCAAGGGTGGCTTTGCTGGCAGACAGCGGCTTGTCGCGGCGGCGCAGTTTGTTCGCCATGCGCCGCGACCATTCGCCGATGTCGTCGATGTAGGTGAATACGGCCGGAACCACCAGCAGGCTGAGCACGGTGGAGGTGATCAGGCCGCCGATGACAGCAATAGACATGGGCGAACGGAAGCTCGGGTCGGCTGCACCCAGGCCCAGCGCTATCGGCATCATGCCGGCGCCCATGGCCAGCGTGGTCATGATGATCGGGCGTGCGCGTTTGTGGCAAGCATCCATCAGCGCCTCCAGTCGGCCCATCTGGTGATCGCGCCGCGCCACAATGGCGTATTCGACCAGCAAAATCGAGTTCTTGGTGGCGATGCCCATCAACATGATCAGCCCGATCAGCGATGGCATCGAGAAACTTTTTTGTGCCAGCAACAGACCCACGAACGCGCCACCCAGCGCCAATGGCAAGGCGCACAGGATGGTTACCGGGTGCAGAAAGTCCTTGAACAGCAGCACCAGCACGATGTAGATACACAACACCCCGGTCAGCATCGCCAGGCCAAAGCTGGCGAACAACTCGCCCATCACCTCGGCGTCGCCTATCTCCACTACCTTGACGCCGGGGGGCAACTGTTTGACGGCTGGCAGTTGCGCCACGGCAGCAGTCACATCACCCAGCGGCAACCCGGAGAGTTCGATTTCGAAGTTGACATTGCGTGCGCGGTCGTAGCGGTCAATCACGGCCGGCCCACCTGTCATCTCGAGCGTGGCCACCTGGCCCAGCATCACCGGGCCACGCAGGCCGGGCACGGTCAGGCGCTCCAGCAGACCGAGGTCTTTGCGCGCGGCGTCTTCAAGCTTGACAACAATCGGCACCTGGCGCTGCGACAGGTTGAGTTTGGCCAGCGACATGTCGTAGTCGCCCGTGGTGGCAATACGCAGCGTCTCGCCGATGGCAGCGCTCGTCACGCCCAGGTCAGCGGCTTTGGCAAAGTCGGGGCGCACCGCGATTTCCGGTCGGATCAGGCTGGCACTGGACGCAACGCTGCCCAGACCTGGAATGGTACGCAGGTCTTTCTCCACAGCGAGCGCGGCCGACTGCAACGCCACCGGGTCTTCGCCGGTGAGCACCAGCACGTATTTCTCGCCCGAACCACCCAGGCCGACCTTGCTGCGTACGCCTGGCAGCGATTCGAGTGCCGTGCGCATATTGTTCTCTATCCCCTGTTTGCGCGGGCGCTGGTTGCGTTCCGTCAACATCACGGTCAGTGTGGCCTTGCGGACTTCAGAGGCACCTTGCGGCGCAAACGGGTCGCCCCCGGCGCTGCCGCCGCCAATGGTTGTGTAGATACTCACCACATGCTCCACCTTGCTCACCAGCACACGTGCCTGTTCAGCGGCGCTTTTGGTCTGCGCCAGCGTCGAGCCAGGCGGCAGCTCCAGGTAGACCTGGGTCTGCGAATTGTCGTCAGGCGGGATAAAGCCGGTGGGCAACAGCGGGATCAGGGCTATCGATGCAAAAAAGAAAATGGTCGCCGCCACCATGGTCTTGAAGCGGTTTGCCAGGCACCAGCCTGCAGCACGCAGATACAGTGTCATCCACCGTGGGTCTTTGTGCGGGTCCACGATGGGTTTGAGCATGTAGGCTGCCATCATTGGTGTGAGCACCCGCGCCACCAGCAGCGACGCCACCACCGCCAGCGACGCGGTCCAGCCGAACTGTTTGAAGAATTTTCCTGCCACACCGCTCATGAAGGCGGTAGGCAAAAAGACCGCTACCAGCGTGAACGTGGTGGCAATCACCGCCAGGCCAATTTCGTCGGCCGCCTCCATCGCGGCCTGGTACGGCGACTTGCCCATACGCAGGTGGCGCACGATGTTCTCCACCTCCACGATCGCATCGTCCACCAGAATACCGACCACCAGCGACAGCGCCAGCAGCGTGATCACGTTGACGCTGAAACCCAGCAGGTACATGCCCACAAAGGCCGGAATGATGGACAGCGGCAACGCCACAGCCGACACCAGCGTCGCGCGCCAGTCACGCAGGAACAGCCACACCACCACCACCGCCAGCAAGGCACCTTCGTACAGCAGCACCATCGAACCGTTGTACTCTTCCTCCACCGGGGCCACAAAGTTGAAGGCTTCGGTAAGTTCGATGTCCGGGTGCTGGGCCTTGAGTTCTGCCAGCGCGGTTTGAACCGCAGCGCCCACGGCTACTTCGCTTTCACCTTTGCTGCGCGCCACTTCAAAACCCACCACGGCCTTGCCATTGAGCAGCGCTGCAGAACGCGGCTCGGCGGTGGTATCGGTCACACTCGCCACCTGGTCCAGCCGGATACGCCGTCCGTCGCTCAGCGCGAGTTGCAGCTGGGCCAGTTCGGGTGCGGAACGCACCGTGGCCAGTGTACGCACCGGTTGTTCACCGCCGCCCACGTCGGTACGCCCGCCAGCGCTGTCGAGTTGCACCTGGCGCAACTGGCGTGAAATGTCCGCAGCAGTGGTGCCAAGAGCCTGCAGGCGCAGCGGGTCAAGCGCCACACGCACTTCACGCGTGACACCCCCAACACGGGTTACCGCACCGACACCGCGCACCGCCAGCAACCGGCGCGTGATTTCGTTGTCGACGAACCAGGACAGCGCCTCGTCGTCCATGCCCGACGCGTCACCACGCGGCACAGATCGGATGGTAAACGCCAGCACGGGCTGGGCCGCCATGTCCATCTTGTTGACGATCGGGTCGCGCACATCACCGGGCAGGTCGCTGCGCACCCGCGCCACGGCTGAGCGTACGTCATCCACCGCTTCCTGCACCGGTTTCACCAGCCGGAACTCGGCGGTGACGGTGACGCTTCCGTCTTGTACCTTGGTGTATACGTGTTTGAGACCTTGCACCGTGGCAATCGAGTTCTCGAGTTTGCGTGCCACCTCGGTCTCCAGCTGCGCTGGTGCGGCACCAGGCAAGGATGCCGTAACGCTGACAGTAGGCAACTCAATGTCCGGGAAATTCTGCACTTTCATCGCGTTGAACGACAGCAGCCCCGCAAAAGTGAGCAGCACAAACAGCATGACGGCCGGAATCGGGTTCTTGATCGACCAGGAGGAAACATTCATGGTGACTTGCGCTCCAGGCTTATTTGGCGGCCGACACTGCGGGTTTTGGCGCCGCAGCGCCGGGTGCGGCAATGGCCTTGCCGTCTTCGATAACACGCACCAGGTCGCCGTCGTTCAGGAAACCAGCGCCGGTAGCGACCAGGCGCGCGTCGGACGCCAGTGCACTGGTAATCTCGACGCGTTCCCCGCTCAGGCGGCCGGTTTGCACTTTGACCTGCGCCACCCGGTTGTCGGAGCCCAGCCGGTACACGTAGCTGAAACCGTCGCGCACCACCACCGCAGTTTGCGGCACCATCAATGAGCTGCTGTCGCCCAGGGAAAACTCCCCCTTTGCAAACATTCCTGGAATGGCCCCCACGCTTGTCGCTTCGCGTGATGCGCTGCCCCCCGAGGGGGCTAATTTCCCTTGGGGCGCCCCGGCGGGAAATTGCCAGGCTCCACCACGCGGCATGGACATCGATGGCAAATCGACATACACCAGCGCAGCACGCGTCTGCGGGTCGACCGTGGGCGCGATCATGCGTACCTTGCCCTTCATCTGCGCACCACTTGCGGCCGTCACCAGGGCGGTGGTACCGGCACTCAGGCGTCCGAGCTCAGCCGAAGTTACTTCGGCGCGCCATTCCAGGCGGCCCTTGCGGATCAGACGAAACAGCTCCGTGCCGCTGCCCAGCACCGCGCCCACGGTGGCGCTGCGCGCCGAAATAATGCCGCTGTCGGGTGCCAGCACCTGGGTGTGTTTCAGGCGCACCTGCTGTACGGTCAGCATCGCCCGCGCGGCTTCCACCCGCGCTTTGCTGGTCTGTTCTGCAGTCTGGTACTGGTTGATCTGCTGGGTGCTCAGGGCACCGCTGGCCTGCAGTGTGCGGGCGCGCTCGGCGTTGCCACCGGCATCTGCGGCGTTGGCTTCGGCCTCCAGCAAATTGGCGCGTGCCTGGGCCAGGTCGGCCTGGATGCTCTCTGGCGCAAAGGTGGCCAGCACCTGCCCGGCACGCACCACATCGCCCACGTTGGCACGCACATCGGTCAGGCGCAAACCACTCGCCTCGGTGCCGATGCTGGCTTCCTGCCATGCCGTGATGGTGCCATTGGCAGTGAGTATGACCGGCAAACTGCCGAGTTGAGGTTTAACCGTGGTGACACTCAGCACCGGTTTGGGCGCGACGGTTTTCTTGTCCTCGGCTTGACCCGATGTGCTGAGCGATAAGGCAATCAAGCCCGCAACACAGAGGGCGTACAAGCCCGAAGCTACTGGCCTGGATACGATAAATTGACGAATCATTCGATGGGGTCCTGCATACAAAAGTGAGTCGAGCTTGCTTGCGCTCATGGTGTGGTCGGGTCGTTGTCAGCTTGCGTCCAACCCCCGCCAACCGCCCGGTACAGCGCGATCCAGGCCTGAATACGCTCGCGCCGTATGTTCACCACCGCATTGGCGGCTGCCAGCGCAGTCCGGCGGGTTTCTTCCAGCTCCAGCAGGCTGGCCAGCCCGCTTTGGTACAGCGCCTGGGTGGCGGCGAGGGATGCCCGGTAACCCGAATCTGCCTGGCGGGCGTCGTCGCTGCGCGCCGCTGTGCTCTGCAGATTCACCAGCGCCTCCTCCACCTCGCGTACCGCCTGGCGCGCACTGGCACGGTAAAGAAAAGCCGCCTCGTCATAACGTGCCTGTGCCGCCTGCACACCGGCTGCCCGCCGACCCCCGTCGAACAAGGGAACGGACAGCGACAGAGGTCCGATAGACCAACTGGTGAAGTCGTCGTTGCGGCCGCCCGCGCGGTAACGGGCTGCACCAACAGAGCCGCTCAGGCCCAGCCGCGGGTAACGTTGCGCATCGGCGCTTCCTACCTCGGCACTGGCAGCAGCCAGCAGGCGCGCAGCACTGAATAGGTCCGGTCGCTGCGCCAGGGCCTGCGCAGGCACGCTGCTGATTGCGAATCCGGCACCAGGTGACAGGTCGGTCGGTGCCGCAGCCAGCTTTTGCAACAGCTCGGGTTCCGCCACGTCGGTCAGGGCGACCAGCGCCTTGACATCCAGCACACACAACAAGCGCTGCTGCGTTGCACGGCTGTTGGCTTCGGCGGCGCTGGCACGCGCCAACGCCGCCATTGCCGGTGCCGTGAATCCAGCCCGGGAGCTGAGCTCGGTCAGCCTGGAGGTCTGTGCGCGGGAAGCTGCATCCATCTCGGTATTGCCGGCCTGCTGCTCGCAGGCCCGTTGGTCGAAATAGCGGTTGGCCACTTCGGCCGCCACTGTTACCCGTGCGTCATGCCACTGGGCCTGGTCACTTTCGAGCCGGGCCTGCGCGGCTTCGCTCGCCAGCCGATTGGCGCCGAACAGGTCGAGTTCCCACGATGCCAACACACCCGCTTGCAAATTGCTGGCAACCGGCGTACCCGGTTGCGTGCGACCCCGCGTTGCGCTGGCAGACGCATCCAGCACTGGCAGCAGCGCAGCACCCGCTATGGCACGTTCAGCGCGGCTTTGCAGCACGCGCGACCGGGCGGACGCAATCGTAGGGCTGGCGCTCTGGGCCGCCTGCACCAGCTGCACCAGTAACGGGTCTCCGACACTTTGCCACCACTGCGACAAGTCGCCCAGATTTCCATTGTGTGCCAGGGGTGCCTGCCATTGCGGCGCTGGTGCCAGGGGCACGGTAGCCGGCGGCGCCGTAGTGGCGCAGCCTGCGAGAGAAATTGCGACGCAACACGTGAGCAGAAAAGAATGTCTTTGCATGGTTACTTGATCAGTCCCTGCACTTGTTTGAACAGCGCATGGTCTGCCGTACGCAGCCACTCGAACGCCACCATTTCGGTGGTAACAAGTTCGGCTCCGTTGCCAACCAGCCGGTCGAATGCCGCATCGCGGTTGCGTTCGGTGCGCGAACCGCAGGCGTCCGTCACTACCCACACCTCGAACTCGTGCTCCAGCAACTCCAGCGCGGTCTGCAGCAGGCACACATGCGCTTCACAACCAGCGATCACGATGCTATTGCGCGCGGGCGCATTGGTGGGTGCCACCTTTTGCAGGTGTTTCGGTAGACTGCGAACGTTTCCACCCGTGGGCGCATTGCGCTGCGGGGGCCGCAACCAGTCTGCCAGCCCGTCGGCACAGGCGCTGAAGGTCAATTTAGGCAAGGTTTTGCCACCACACGCGGCCACGACCGCCTGGAGTTCGGGCGCGGTTTCGCCCAGCCTGGCAGGGTTTTGCTCGGTACACCACAACGGCGTGCCGAGCAGCTCGGCCATACGCGCCAGACGCAACGCATTGGCCAGCACCAGCGGGCCCTCGAACAAAGCCGACATCAAGCGCGGCTGGTAGTCCACCAGCACCAACTGGCACTCCTGTACATCAAGCAGCATGTTTTCCTTCTGGCAACTCGCCACGCGGGCAACAACCCGCATTTTGACAGCGCGGCAGCACCTCTCAGGCGCGAACGAAAGGCAGCCGGGCAGTGTGTCGTGTATAACTCGCGGGTGAAGTAACTTCCGGTAACCACCATGAAAAGACACTCGCCCGTCACACGCGCCATGATGACTGCGTTAGTTGCAGTCCTGATTTCAGCCTGCGCCGGTTTTTCCGAGCCCGTGGGTGACTTACGCAAGGAAATGGTGTTTGCCTTGACGACCGACATGGAACTGGTGAAGTTCAATGCCGGGCAGCCGCAGCGTATTCTGACGCGCGTGAAGGTAACCGGGCAAGTTGCCGGGGAAAAGCTGGTCGGTATCGATTTTCGGGTAGCGCGCGGCGTGTTGTATGCGCTAAGTAGCAGCGGCCGCTTGTACACGCTCGACACAAGCACGGGTGTACTGAAGCCCGTCGGAAGTTCTCCCGCCGCCGTACCCTTGACCGGGTCGCTGTTCGGTTTTGACTTCAACCCTGCCGCCGACCGCATCCGCGTGGTGAGTGATACCGGCCAGAATCTGCGGCTGCATCCGGACACCGGCGCTGCTGTGGACGGCAATGCCACGCTGGACGGCACACAGGGCGATGCGGCGCTGGTGTATGCAGGCGGCGATACCCATGCGGGCAAAACGCCCGCAATCGTGGCGGCTGGTTACACCTACAACAAGCAGGACGAAAAAATCACCACCAATTTTGCTATCGACCGCCGCCTGGGTGCGCTGGTCATGCAGGGCTCCCGCGAAGGCACGACGCCAGTCGTTTCACCCAATACCGGTATCCTCACGACGATAGGGCTACTGGGCATCGGCGAACTGACCGACGCCGCCTTTGATATCGCCGACGTATCCGGTGCCGCCTTTGCTGCGGTGCGCACTGCAGGTGCACCACGCACACGCCTGTATCTGGTCAACCTGAACACCGGGCGGGCGGAATTCGTCGGCACCGTGGGGGAGGGTGCCCCGGTATTGGGGTTGGCGGTGGAGCCCTGACCATCCTTTGCACGAAAACCATGGCGAAAGCGACTGTCTGCTGGCTGGCGCTGGCGTTTGGTCAGGCCTGGGCGGCCACGGTGCAAGTGCAGGTGCAGGACGGGGCTGGCAAACCCCTGGCTGGCGCAGCAGTTTTTCTGGAGTCGCGCGAAGCACGGCTGCTGGCCCGGCCGGTACCGGGTGCCGAGATTGCACAGGTGGGCAAACAGTTTGATCCGCGTGTGCTGGTGGTGCCTGTGGGTACGTCGGTGACTTTCCCGAATCGGGACACGGTGCGCCATCATGTCTACTCGTTTTCCCCGGCCAAGACTTTCGAGCTCAAGCTGTACACCGGCACAGCCGCCAATCCAGTGGTGTTCGACAAGCCGGGCATTGCAGTACTGGGCTGCAACATCCATGACAACATGACGGCCTGGGTGCTCGTGGTGGAAACCCCTTACTATGCAAGCAGCACACTGGCGGGAACGGCGACGCTGGGCAACGTGCCAGCCGGTAACTACCGACTGCGCGTGTGGCATCCGGGTCTGCCGGTTGGGGCTCCTGCCACCGAACAGGCACTGGTTGTCGGGGCCACAGACAGCGGCACCACGTTTCGCCTGACGGGCGTCGCGCCATGAAACTGGCGTGGCGACCAGACCACTGGGGTCTGTCTTCGCGCATCGTGGCCTTGTCCCTGCTCTTGCTCTTGTTGATCCAGGCGGCAGTGTTCAGCGTGGTGCGCATCGGTATCGACCAGAGCGCGCGGCGTCAGGTAGGCCAGGAGCTGGCCGTGGGGGAACGTGTGTGGCGCCGCCTGCTTGACCAGAACGCCCAGAAGCTGAGCCAGGGTGCGGGCGTGTTGGCGGCCGACTTTGGCTTTCGTGCGGCGGTCAACTCTGGCGACCTGGAGACCATCCGCTCGGCGCTGGAAAACAACGGTGCCCGCATCGGGGCCACGGTGACGGCATTGATGGACACCAGCATGGCGCTGCGTGCGGTGGCAGAAGGCCAGGATGCGAACGCGCTGGCCCCGGTGCTCGAGAAACTGGTGCTGCCGTCTTCGCGTGACGCACAAGGCAGCCAGATTGCACTGGTCGGAGGCACCCCGTACCAGTTTGTGGTGGTGCCCATGAAAGCACCGCTGCTGGTCGGCTGGGTATTGATGGGTTTTCCGATCGGGCAGAAACAGGTGGACGACATGCGCGAGCTGTCTGACATGCACCTTGCATTGACCGGTCAGGGTCCGGGCGAGGCAGCCCGGGTAGTGGCCTCCACCCTCTCGCCCGAGGCGCTGCGCACCCTGGCTGCCATACCAGGTGACGCAGTCGAACTGCCGGTTGGCGATGACCGGCTCATAACGCGCGACATCAAGCTGGCGGATGGTCCATCGGGCAGCGTGCGCACCCTTTTGTTGCGTTCGGTCAACGAAGTGGTGGCACCGTTTCGCCAGGCCCAGGTAGCGCTGGCCTGGATCACCGCCATGGGTGTGGTGCTGTTTGGCATTGGCAGCGTGATAGCAGCGCGGCGCGTGACAACACCGCTGCGTTCGCTGGTCAGCGCCACCCAGAGGCTGGGCAAGGGTCAATACGATGTCCAGATGGAACACATGGACCGGCACGACGAGATCGGCGGCCTGGCCAAGGCGTTCGACGCCATGCGCATCAACATCGGGGCGCAACAAGCCGAGATCCGCAAGCTGGCCTACTGGGACCGTCTGACCGGCCTGCCCAACCGGGCGCGTTTTCGCGACGCCCTGCAGCGCGAGATCGACAGCCAGGAGGCCGTGAGCGAGATGGGCCGGGGTACGCTGTCAATCGTGATGCTGGACCTGGACCGCTTCAAACATGTGAACGATGTGTTGGGTTATTCGTTTGGCGACCTGCTGCTGATTGCGGTGGCCAAGCGCCTGTCGCAGCAGGAGTTGCGCGGCAGCGACATGGTGGCACGCCTGGGCGGTGACGAGTTTGCGGTGTTGCTGACCCAGAGTGATGCACGAAGCGCCGTCGCAGTAGCCCAGCGCATCGCCAAATCATTCGAGTTGCCGCTCGAGTTTGGAGACCAGACGGTGGACCTGAGTGCCAGCCTTGGTATTGCCTGCTGGCCCGAGCACGCAGCGGATGCCGACACCTTGTTGTCGCGTGCCGAGGTGGCCATGTACGCTGCCAAGGCCAAGACCACCGTGATGCAGGTCTACGACCCGGGGCTCGATTCGTCCAGCGCACAAACGCTGTCGCTTCTGTCCCAGCTGCGCCACGCGGTCGACCATGGCGAGCTGCGCCTTTTTCTGCAGCCGAAGATTTCTCTGCCCGACTCGACCGTGGTGGCGGCCGAAGCACTGGTGCGCTGGCAACACCCGGAGCGTGGCCTGGTGCCGCCGCTGGAATTCATCCCGTTTGCAGAACAGACGGGCTTTGTGCGGCAACTGACGATGTGGATATTCGAAGAAGCGGCCAGCATGTGCCATGAATTGCAGGCCTGCGACCCGCCGATCCGGATCGCGATCAACCTGTCCACACGGGACCTGCTCGACCCCGATTTTCCGGCCCGACTTGAAAGCGTTCTGGCCAAACACGAAGTGTCCGCATCGGCGTTCTGCCTGGAGATTACCGAGAGCGCAATCATGGACGACCCGCAGCGTGCCGAGGGCACCTTGAACCGGCTCTCCGAAATGGGTTTCAAACTGTCCATCGACGACTTTGGCACCGGCTATTCGTCACTGGCCTACCTGAAACGCCTGCCGGTTGACGAGCTGAAAATCGACAAGTCGTTCGTGATGAACATGGAGAAGGACGAAGACGACGCAAAAATTGTGCGCTCCACTATCGACCTGGCCCACAATCTGGGCTTGACGGTGGTCGCCGAAGGCGTGGAGAACGGCCTGATCTGGCGCAAACTCAAAGAGCAGTCGTGTGACGAGGCGCAGGGCTATTTCATCAGCAAACCGCTGCCTGCCAAAGCCTTCATGCCGTGGCGCGCGAAGTGGCGGGATGATCGTGAGGTAACCACTACGTTTGGCACGCTGATTGCACGCTGATCTCTTTTCAATAAGGTGCCTGGAAGCGGCAGTTGGATGTGCCTGATTAGCCTGCGAAGTGGTCACTGACCAGGCGCTGCGACGTAAGCCGACGCACGACGTAACCTCCGCGCCAAGCGCTTCGGTGCCATGAGCCTTCGGATCGGCCGGGTGCCCGCCCGCTCATTCGGCCTGAAACCCTGATGCCTTGATCGGTGGCCCCCAGGCCGCTTTGTCATCGGCCAGACGGCGAACCATCTCTTCTGCAGAGTTGGGGCTGGCCGACAAACCCAGTTTGCCAAGGCGCTCCACCACATCGGGCTGCTTGAGGGCAGCTTGCAGTGCGGCGTTGATGCGGTTGGTTACCGCAGTGGGCATACCGGCCGGCCCGAACACGCCGAACCAGGCGCTCGCGTCCACCGCAATACCTTGCTCCTTGAACGTGGGTACGTCCGGGAACTGCGCCGCGCGCTGGCCGCTGGACACCGCCAGCAAACGCAGCTTGCCAGCACGGTAGTGTTCAGCAAACTCGGCCGGCGTATCAAACCCAATCGCGATTTGTCCGCCCAACAGGTTTTGCACCATCGGCGCGCCGCCCTGAAACGGCACATGGGTGAGCTTGACCCGGGCACTCTCGGCCAGCATTTCGCCCAGAAAATGGGGCATCGACCCGGCAGCCGGTGAGCCGTAGTTGGCCAGCCCCGGGTTGGCGCGCAGCCATTCCACCAACTCGGCCATGTTCTTTGCCGGTGTTGCCGGGCCAGCCGCTAGTGCCAGTGGAAATGTGACTGTGTTGCCAACCGGCGTGAAGTCTTTGGTGGTGTCGTATTTGATGCTCTTGAAGACCAGCGGCTGCACCACCATCACTGCAAACGGTGCGAGCATCAAAGTGCTGCCGTCCGGCGCGGCATCTTTTACGGCCTGCGCGGCAATGCGCCCTCCCGCCCCGGGGCGGTTCTCGACCAGCACCGGCACGCCCAGCGTATCCTTCATCTTGTCGGCCAACACCCGCGCGGTGGTATCGGCCGAGCCGCCGGGCGGAAAACCGATCAGAATTTTCACCGGCTGGCCCTGCGCCCTCAGGGGCGACGCGCACAACAGCAGTACCGCTGCGATCAGGCCGCAGGTGGTGTTTCTTCTACGCATGGTAGATGTCTCCTCGTGTTATGTTGCATGTTTTGCGCCTAAGCGCAGCAAAGGATACGCCATGGCAAGACTCAAGCCGCTCAGCCCCGACACGACACCCGAACTAAAGAGCCACTTCGACTTCTTCCTCGGCACGCTGGGTTTCACGCCCAACAGTGTGCTCACCATGCAACGCAAGCCCAAACTCGTGCAAGCCTTCGCACAGCTCAATGCCGCCGTGATGGACCCTGCCGGCGAAGTCGACTTGGGCCTGCGCCGCCTGATCGGCCACCTGGCCAGCAAGGCCAGTGGCTGCCTGTATTGCCAGGCCCATACCCTGCTCGGCGCAAAAAACTTCGGCGTCAGCGAGGAAAAACTCGCCGCTGTATGGACCTACGCCAGCAGCCCGCTCTACACCCCCGCAGAACGCGCCGCGCTGGACTTTGCGCTGGCCGCAGCCAGCCAGCCCAACGCGGTAACGGACGAGGGTTTTGCCGACCTGCAGCGGTATTGGAGCGACACCGAGATTGTCGAAATCCTCGGCGTGGTGGCCATGTTCGGCTTTCTGAACCGGTGGAATGACAGCATGGCTACGGCGCTGGAAGCCGTACCCGACCGAGTGGCCAAAAACGCCGCGCACGTTGCGGGCGCAGCCGCGTGGAGTGCTGGCAAACACGTTTAGAGAGTTCGCCGTCGAGTACACGATTGCCATCCGCGGTGGCGGAGTCGGCAAGATTCGGCACTGACCACGAGCCGTTACAGAGACCATCAATGCGCTGAGGCGCTGATATCCTACTGCGCCAGCCCGGCCAGCGCCTTCCCGGCATCCGGCCCGGCGCGGCAGTCGGCAATATACGCGCGGATGATGTCGGCAAAACTCTCGTCCGGCTTCAAGCCCAGGCTGGCGGCCCGAGCCCCGCTAGCGCCGGTGGGCCAGTTGGCGACGATCCCGGCGATACGCGTATCGCGCTCGAAGCGCACGCGAGCCCGCACCGCGCTGCCAGCTACTTCTTCGAGCGCATCGAGCATATCGCTGACCCGGACGTTCAGGCCAGGCAGGTTGAGCCCAAGCCGCCCGCCCAGGGCTTCGCGGCTGGC
>JANOCN010000414.1:0-1797 GCA_031412185.1 Betaproteobacteria bacterium
TAGCTGTTGGCCACCGAGTTGATGTTGCCAATGTCGGTGGACACCATGGCACGCGGCGGCATGGCTTTCTCCAGCGCGCGCAGCACCTGGCGCGGGTGCAACCAGTTGCCGTCTTCCCTGGCCTGCTCTTCGATCATGTCCAGGCTGAAGGGGTCGCGCTCGTGGGTCCACTCGTCGAGCTCTTTCTCCCACGCGGCCTTCTCGCTCTGGATGGTCTGCAGGCGGGTTGATTTGGTGGCGTCGCAGGCCAGTACCTTGCCTTGCAATCGTTGCAGCAGCGCGGCCGCTGCGGCTTTGGCGTCGCCGCAGATGCCGACCGTGATTTTTTTCACCAGACCCAGGTTGGTGTGGTCGGCTTCGACCTGGATGATTTTTGCGTCTTTGGGCCAGTAGTCGAGCCCATGCTGCGCCAGGGTGCCAAACGGACCCATACGCGAACCCAGCGCAACCACCACGTCGGCCTGTGCGATCAGTTTCATGGCAGCTTTCGAGCCCTGGTAGCCGAGCGGGCCGGCCCACAGCGGGTGGCTGGCCGGGAACGAATCGTTGCGCAGGTAACCGTTGACCACCGGCGCGCCCAGCCGCTCGGCGAGCGCCTGGCATTCGGCCACCGCGTCGCCCATCACCACGCCCCCGCCAGAAAGGATCACCGGAAACCTGGCGCTGGCCAGCAGCTCGGCCGCGGCGTCCAGGCTTTTTTCGCCACCGGCCCCACGCTCGACCCGCATCGGTTTCGGAATTTCGCAGCTGACTTCGCCATAGAAGTAATCGCGCGGTATGTTGAGCTGGGTCGGACCCATCTCGGATATGGCACGGTCGAAACAACGTGCCGTGTATTCAGCCATGCGTTTGGGGTTGTTCACATGGCCCTGGTAACGCGTGAACTCCTGGAACATCGGCAACTGGTTGGCCTCCTGGAAACCGCCCAGCCCCATGCCCATGGTGCCGGTCTCGGGTGTGATCAGCACCACCGGGCTGTGCGCCCAGTAGGCGGCCGCGATGGCGGTAACGCAGTTGCTGATGCCCGGGCCGTTCTGGCCGATCACCACGCCGTGGCGACCGCTGACCCGTGCATAACCGTCGGCCATGTGGCCGGCACCCTGCTCGTGCACCACCGGGATCAGGCGGATGCCGGCCGGCGCAAAGATGTCCATCGCGTCCATGAAGGCGGAGCCCATGATGCCGAACATGTCGGTCACGTTGTTGGCGACCAGGGTTTCGACAAATGCCTCCGACGGAGTCATCTTCTGCACGCCGCTGACGGCACTGCGGTGGGGGGCTCGCTGGCTGGCAGCGGGGGCGCTGGTGGCGGGTGGTTGCTGGCGCATGGTGGGGTCTCCTGGCGGTTGCGGGTCTGGAAGCGCACTCTAGCACTGCATCGCAATTGGGTCAACAGAATTCAATAATACGGTACGCCATGTACTAAATTTCGGAATTTAGCTATATTCTGTGCCTATGAAGACCACTCAAATTTTGCCAGTGGCAGTAGCCGACCCAGCAGGCGATAGCCCCACCATGCGGCTGTTTGCGCTGCTGGAGGTGCTGGCCGCCAGCGATCAGCGCCACTCGTTGCAGAGCCTGGTGGAGGCGACAGGTTTGCCCAAACCCACCTTGCACCGCATGCTGCAGCAGCTCGAAGCTGCGGGCCTGCTGCAGCGCGAGGGCGCCGGGCGGCACTATGGCACCGGCACCCGGCTGCGCCGCCTGGCAGAGGGGCTGCTGTTCCACGACAGCCACCACGGGGCGCGCCATACCGTGCTGCGCCACCTGGTGGAAGAAGTGGGCGAGAGCTGCAAC
>JANOCN010000415.1:0-6106 GCA_031412185.1 Betaproteobacteria bacterium
CCTTGATAGAAAAACACGGCAAGCTGGTAGCTGCCAAGGCAGCCCCGGCCAAAGCAGCGCCTGCCAAGAAGGCCTGACGACCGGGCGCCGAATGTGGCAAGAAAGGCTCCTCGCGGAGCCTTTTTTGCTTTCAATCTACACTGCCACCCCATGCTGCACAGCCCGATCAAACATTGCAAAAACTGCGGTGCCGCCGTGGCTTACCGGGTGCCGGACGACGGTGACACCCGGGAGCGTGCGGTGTGCCCTGCCTGCCACACCATCCATTACGAAAACCCGCTCAATGTGGTCGGCACGGTGCCGCATCTGGGCGAGCGGGTATTGCTGTGCAAACGCAACATCGAGCCGCGCCGCGGCAAATGGACGCTGCCGGCCGGCTTTATGGAACTCAATGAGACCACCGCACAGGGCGCGGCCCGCGAAACTGTGGAGGAATCGGGTGCGCAGTTCGAGATGGAGAGCCTGTTTTCCATCCTCAACGTGGCGCGGGTCGGGCAGGTGCACCTGTTCTACACCGCGCGGCTGCTGGGTGACCAGTTCGACCCGGGCTACGAGACCATGGAGGCGCGCCTGTTCACCGAGGCCGATATCCCCTGGGACGAGATCGCGTTTCGCACCGTCAAGGAAACGCTGGAACACTATTTCGCCGACCGCCGTGCTGGCCAACTGTCCATGCACACCATCGATATCGTCTAACAACGTCGTCGGTAGCTGCGCAATGGGTCAACACAAGAGGTAACAACCGGTGTATAAGTTGGGCGTGGCGGCTTGTAGTGCGGCCCATCCCAAACCGGGGCATAACATGAAGCATGATCGGTTCTGGAACGTAGACCTTGGGGTACTGCTCAAGATCTGGATCGACGACATGGGCACCTTCCTGCTCACCGCCCTGACGTTTGTCGGCCTGGCGCTACCGGTCATCATTCCGACGCTTATCTTGTGGTTTCTGGCGTCCATCAACTGGAGCGTGGCCCCCTGACCCATGACCATCCTGCGCGCCCTTCTACTGACCGACGTCGTCGACAGCAGGAACACAAAGCAACTGGCTCCTCCCTTGCGATCAAGTCTTGTACGCACGCTAACGCAGGTCACTAACGAGGGGATGACATAACGCGGCTTGCGCATCCTTCAAATTGAGTAAGGCAAGTTGCTGATACGTGTCGTTACACGGTAGACTGTTGCGCAGGGGTGCGGCCAGGGTGAACAGTGCCCCTTTCTCGCGAGCCAACTCTTGAGCAAGGAGCAAAAATGTCTCATAACGCATTCGGCTTTCCTGCAGTCATGCGGACTTGCGCGCTGCTACTCTGGCTCGCGCTTGGGGTGTGGGAGTCGGCCCTGGCTACTGGATTCTTCGTCAATCAGCAGACCGTCAAGGGGTTGGGACGCGTGGGCGCCGGCGATGCAGCGGCAGCCGATGGCCTCGGAACGATTTTCGCCAATCCAGCTGGATTGACTGAGATCTGGGGTAACAGTGAGGGGCTAACGCAGACATCCATAGGAGGCCATCTAATCATTCCACGCGCTAAATTGCGCAATACCAGTTCCTCCGCCGCCAGTCCAGGCACTGGAGGCGTCTTTTTGCCTTATGCCGGGGCTGACGAAACCAACCCGACAAACCCAACGCCGATTCCCAACCTGTATTGGGCCCGATCGCTGGTGCCGGGCCGTGTGGCGCTAGGTGCCGGGGTCAATTTTCCGTTCGGGCTGGCGACCAAGTTCCACGGGGATTGGTATGGTCGCTACGATGCCGTCGAAGCAGCACTGCGCACCATCAACCTGAGCGCTGTGGGTGCTTACAGGTTCGATTCAGGCGTCTCCGTTGGCGGTGGCCTTGACCTGCAATACGCAAACAGCCATCTGGTTGCAGCCATTCCGAACCCACTCACGCCGGGTGGCCCCTCTCTAGCTTCCGACGGGCGGGCGGAAACAAACGGACAGAACTGGAAACTCGGATTCAATGTCGGTGCGCTTTACCCATTGTCCGACCAGACCCGCGTTGGCGTGCACTACCGCTCCGGCATGAAGCACGCCATCGATGGCTCCACCACCGTCACAGGGCTGACCGGTCCGCTCGCCGCATTCAACGGCAAGGTCAATGCCCGAGCCGACCTCAATTTGCCCGCGGTCGGATCGATTGGCGTTCGACACAAACTTACCGAGGATCTGCATCTTCTTGGCCAAATCGACTGGTTCGACTGGAGTCGGTTCAAAGAGGTGCGCATACGATTCGCCAACGGTAACCCGGACGAGGTGCGGCCCGCCAACTACCGTGACGCTTACGCTGTGGCGGTTGGCGCGGAGTACCGGGTATCGGGCGAGCTGACGATGCGCGGCGGCATACGCTTCGACCAGACGCCAACGGTGGACGGATTCCGGGACACTACGGTGCCCGATTCCGACCGGTTATGGCTGGGGTTGGGCGCGACCTACCAGAAAAACAAGACTTCAAGTGTTGACTTTGCGTTCAACCATGTGTTCTTTCGTCCCAACAGTATCGCGGTAACGAGACCCTTTTTTGCTGGCACGCCGCTTGCAACTGTGGTTGGTGTTAACGGCCGGGCGCGCTCAGTGGTCAATACCCTCTCGATCAACTGCAATTGGGCGTTCTGACGCAGGCAAAACGCGCAACCATGGACCAAAGCTAGACGGAGAAACTCCATGTCGACGAGCGGAAAGTCTCAATCCCAGCCCAAAGTGGTGCGCGTCGCGATTGTGGGCGGCGGCTGTGCTGGGCTTGCCGCGGCATGGCAGCTGTCGAAACAGCCGGGATACGAAGTCGCCATCTACGAGAAGAGCTGGCGCCTTGGCGGCAAGGGCGCATCGGGGCGGGACAAGGATGGCCGCATTCTCGAACATGGTCTGCACATCTGGCTCGGCTTCTATGAGAATGCCTTCCGCATGATGCACGACTGTTATGCGGAAGTGGAAAACAACAACTGGGGACCCGACGCGACAAGACCGCAGGACAGGCTGGCGCACGGCTCCATGGACGACGCGTTCTTTCCAGAGCCAAATATCGGCGTCACGATCCCGGATTCCAGCGAGGATTCAAGTCTCGATCCAGGCAAAAAATGGGTGGTCTGGAACGGCTATCTGCCGCCAACGAAAGGCATGCCGGGTGAAGACCTTGATTCGGACTCCAACCCGTTTACTGTGGGCAATTACCTCATTCGCTGCTATGAACTGATAAAGACATTGATGCTCAGCGTCGTAGGCCCGCCGAACGGGCCAGTGCCGGGCCGAGCGCGCCCCGGCGATCGTTCCCGGACAGATGCGGTTATTGAACTGGACTTCGCTTTCGATCCGGCTCGCAAACCCCAGGAGCTGGTGGAGTGGGTAGCCGGCCTGTTGCGTGGGACCGTACTGTCGGTCGCGGCCATATTGCTGCAAGCAGTCACCTTGTTGGACGAGCTGTTGAAAAAGTTCGACACTTCTCCTCTAGCTGCTGAGCGCGCTTTCCAGCTAGTAACTGCAGTCCTGGCGCAGACCCGCAAGATGCTTTGCGATGTCGTCGCAATGGACCCAGACCTGCGCCGCAAGACCGAGATTCTCGACATTGTCATCACGATCGCGGTTGGCCTGTACAGGGATCGGGTATTGTTCGAGAACCAGGGTTTCGACACAATCAATGATGTCGACTATCGCGAGTGGCTGGGGCAACACGGCGCGAGCCCTTCGGCGGTCAAGTCGCAGTTCATTACCGGCATCTACGATCTGACGTTTGCCTATAAGAACGGCGACAGGCTGCAGCCCAAGCTTGCGGCCGGTGTGGCGCTTCGGGGTGCCCTGCGTATGTTCTTCACCTACCGTGGCGCAATGTTTTGGCGTATGCGGTCGGGCATGGGCGATGCTGTGTTCGCCCCCCTGTACAAAACTCTGCTGAAGCGGGGGGTGAAATTCCACTACTTGCATTCGCTGTACCAGGTTGAGTTCGAGTTCGGTACTGGTGGGCGCTATGTCAAGCACTTGGCATTCGAAACGCAAGGCGACCCTGGCGCAATCGACGCGCTCGGCGCGAAGGCACTGGACCACTTTGGGTGCTGGCCGGACGATGACCATCTGTTCCACGGTGCCAAGTCCAACGTAACCGAGGGGTTCGCGGTGCAGAGTGTTCAGGTGGATTTCGACGCCGTCGTGTTTGCCACCGGATTTGACGACTTTGTAGAAGTAGGTGAGCGATCAGACTTCTTCAAAAACATGCCCCAGCAATGGAGAGACATGCGCGACAAGCTAGAGACTGTGGCGACGCAGGCGGCACAGGCATGGCTCTCCCCTGACCTGGAGCAGTTGGGGTGGTATCGCGGCTCGGGGATCATGACGGCATTCGACGCGCCATTTGAAACCTGGGCTGACATGACCCACACCTTGTCGACCGAAAATGCGTGGCGCAGTTCCAGCGGAGGTGCCCCAAACGCCAATGCCGACTCGGCCCGTTCGGTCGCCTATTTCTGCGGGGTTCTCGCCGACAAGGACATACCCGCGACGCAGACAGCAGCGGACGCGAAAGTGAAACAGAACTTCAAGGCGTTGCTTCAGAAGGGAATCCAGCCGCTTTGGCCGGACGCTTTCGCTGGTGGCAGAACGGCTTGGGATGCAATCGTTGGCGCTCCACACGCCCAGGCCAACATCTATGGGTCTCATCGTTACACCTTGTCGTTGCCGGGCTCCATTCAGTACCGAATTTCACCCCTCGACCGCTCGGTGCTGAACATGGCGATTGCGGGCGACTGGACCGCGACCGGGATCGACGCGGGCTGCGTCGAAGCTGCAGTGATGTCCGGCATGTTGGCTGCATTTGCGTTGACCAACAAGACACCATCGCTCGACTCGATCATTGGATACAACCACCCATGAGCACCAAGCAGACCAAGCCGCCCAAACTGTGGTCGCGCGAACCACCGGAGCGCACCGGCCCGGTACGCCACTCTGGTGGCTTCTACCGTACAGCGGAAGCGAAGGACGGAACAGCCGGTGGTGTTCCGCTCAATACTGCCAACGATGCGGTAGTCGCCGCTGTCCGATTGGCTTACAAGGTTGCCGAAGACCAGATTGATCGCAGCACGCGTCTTGCGCGCCGCCTGCGCGATGCGGGGGACCGGGCGGTTGGAACGGGCAGTGACCGCAAAGCAGTCGATGCCACCGAAAGGCTGGTTATGAAGGCCTTGATGTCGGGCCTGGAGTGGTGGGAGGGGTCGGTGGCGGAAGGCCGCTGTCCGGTGAAACGGCTCGCGGCGGCCGAGTACCAGATGTTGGGGACGATTCTTGGCCTCGGTCCAAGTCCCGATGCAAAACCCGCACCGGGTGGCGCGCGCGAGCGCAGTTCCCCAATCGAAGACAGCCCCCACAAAGAGATTGCTGCTGTGCAAAGGCAGCAGTTATCCGTGCCCAAATTGCTGATCATGCATACAAACCAGCAGAATGGCCGCCGTCCTGTCGAGGTGGAGAGGTGGGAAATCGCCCGGCAGGACGCCTTTAAGACCACCGTCTTTTTCTTCAGTGTCGCCCATATGGTCGGCCCACCGATCCAGGCAGACTTGGTCTTGAGCGGCGGGAACGCAGACGCGCACCTTACTATTGCCACCCCGTCTGCTGCGGTGGGAGGCCGGTGGAGATGCGCCATTTGCGACCCTATCGGCGTACAGCTGGGATTTATCGAGATTGCACTGACATAGGCAACGATGGGACACCCACACGAAGCACCTTTTGCCGGTGCCGACGATGCGTTGGTGCAGGAAGTGCTGGGCGAATACGGCGAGCTCACGCGCCGCCACATGCAGGCCTATCTGCCTAAGGAAGAGCCGAAGTCGTACTTGTACGAACTGGTGGCTGACTATCCAGGACGCGGCGGCAAGATGCTTCGTTCCAGCCTGTGTATTGCCATGGCCCGAGCGACTGGTGCGCAGATCGAAGATGCCATGGCCTGCGCGGTGTCGATCGAGCTCATGCACAACGCCTTGCTGGTGCACGATGACATCGAGGACCAAAGCGATGAAAGACGTGGCACACCAACTCTGCACGCGTTGCACGGAATTCCCCTGGCGATCAATGCAGGCGACGCCATGGGTCTGCTGAGCCTGCGTCCGCTCAAGGAGAACTTTCACCGTCT
>JANOCN010000416.1:0-1831 GCA_031412185.1 Betaproteobacteria bacterium
CGCGGTGCCTGGGACGACAAGGGTAACCTGGTGGCACAGATGGAGGCCATTGAAATGCTGGCCGCAGCAGGCTTCAAGCCGAAGAAGACCATTTACCTGGTGGCCGGGGCCGACGAGGAGGTTGGCGGGCACCGGGGTGCGAAACGCATCGCGGCGCTGCTCAAGGAGCGTGGTGTAAGGCTGGAGTTCATCATTGACGAAGGCATGGTGATCGCTGACGGTATCGTGCCTGGTCTTAGCAAGCCCGTGGCCATTGTGGGAGTGGCTGAGAAAGGCCGCATGTCGGTAGTTTTGCGGCTGCCTGCGATACCGGGCCATTCGTCGATGCCACCGCCAAGAGGCAACAGCGCCATCGCCATGATGAGCGCCGCACTCAAACGTATCGACGACGACCAGATGCCGGCGGCGATTCGTGGTGTTGCGGCGGAAATGTTCGGCACACTGGCGCCCGAGATGGGGCCGGTCTCGCGGGTTGCCCTGTCCAACCTGTGGCTGCTCGGCCCGCTGGTGCAAAAGCAGTTCGAAGCCGCCGCCAGCACCAATGCGTTGCTGCGCACCACCACCGCGCTGACCATGCTGCACGCTGGCAACAAGGAGAACATCTTGCCCGGACTGGCTGAAGCGACCATTAATTTCCGCCTGTTGCCGGGCGATTCGATGGCCAGCGTGCTGGAGCGCGTCAAGGGTCAGGTGACACAGACTCTGGGCAGCGACAAGTTCGAGTTGTATGCCTTGCCAGGCGCTAACGAGGCAACGCCGGTCACGTCCACCGCGTCCGAACCTTACCGCCTGATCAACCGAACCATTCGCGAGGTGTTCCCGGGCGTACTGGTGGCGCCGGGTCTGTACCTTGCCGGGTCGGACTCAGTGCATTTCCTGGGTCTTTCCGACCACGTATTCCGCTTCTCGCCGGTACGCGTGACGCCGCAGGACGTGTCGCGCCTGCACGGTAGCAACGAACATATTTCGGTGGACAACCTGGCCGAGCTGGTCCGCTTCTACCACCGCCTCCTGACCATGGGTGCGCAGGCATCCTGAACCGTTCATCGCACAAGGAACCACTGACATGACCAATGCCGTAATCGTCTCCACCGCCCGCACGCCGCTGGCCAAAAGCTGGAAGGGTTCTTTCAACATGACCCATGGAGCTACGCTGGGAGGCCACGCGGTCGAACACGCAATCAAGCGCGCCGGTCTGGAAGCGGGCGAAGTCGAAGACGTGATCATCGGCTGTGCCAACCCGGAGGGCGCCACCGGTGTCAACATCGCGCGCCAGATCGCACTGCGCGCCGGTTGCCCGGTCACGGTATCGGGCCTGACCGTCAACCGTTTCTGTTCCTCCGGTCTGCAGACCATAGCGCTGGCGGCACAACGTGTGATTGCCGGGGAGGGCGACGTTTATGTGGCCGGCGGCGTGGAGAGTATTTCCTGCGTGCAGCAGGAGATGAACAAACACATGCTGGTAGACCCGTGGCTAGGCAAGAACAAGCCGGAGATCTACTGGAACATGGTGCAGACTGCCGAGAACGTCGCCAAGCGTTACGGCATTGGGCGCGATGCGATGGACGAGTACGGCGCTGCCAGCCAGCAACGGGCCAGCGCTGCCCTGGCCGCTGGTTTGTTCGATGCGGAGATTGCCCCCATCACGGTGACAATGGGTGTCGCCGACAAGGTCATGGGGCTCACCACCAAGCAGGTCACGGTCAGCAAAGACGAAGGCATCCGTGAGGGCACCACCGCCATCGGAAAACTGGCTGGCATTGCCGGCCGAAATCAGACCACCTGGCACGGCCGGTTTGATACCGCTGATTCCTTCCTTGGTGGTGCCCTC
>JANOCN010000417.1:0-5515 GCA_031412185.1 Betaproteobacteria bacterium
ACGCCTGCATCGGTGCGACCGGAACACAGTGTGCTGATTTTTTCGCACGCCAGTTTGGACAACGCAGCCTCTACCTTGTCCTGTACGGTCTGCCGCGAGGCCTGGCTCTGCCAGCCCTGGTACGCCCGCCCGTTGTAGCCGATGCCTAGTGCCAGCCGCACACGTTTATTCGCCAGCCGCATGCCAACACGGCGGCAGGCACCTATCCCAAGCTGCTGAGAGCACGCTGCGCGCGGGCCTTCAAGTCGCCCGATGCCTCCGCAATCACTTCCTCGATCAGGGCACGGGCACCATCGTCATCGCCGATCGACACGAACTCGTCGGCCAGCGCAAGTTTGGTGGCCAGTGGATCTTCGGCTTCGGCCGCGGGTTCGGCCGACGCAGCGGGCAGGGGGTCAAGATCAAGCGACAAGGTGCCCAGGTCAAACTCCAGCATGCCGCTATCGGCGGATGCGGGTGGCGTGAGCGGGGCCTGCGAGGCGGTAAGGGGTGCCGGGCTGGTGTAACCGAAGGCCACTTCGGGCAGGGCTTCATCGACTGCGGCCGGTGCCAAGGCTGCTTGGATGGTCTGCAATGGAACCGGATTGGTAGACCCGAAACTCACCTCGGCCTGCTGCCGGTACTCTTCCGCATCGCTTGCCGTCAGCGCCACGGTATTTTCGGCCAGCGACAATTCCGGCAAGGCCACTTCCACCGGCGCGACCTGCGGCGAAATACCTTCCAGCGGTGCCGGCAGCGATTCAGTGGTCAAGCCGAAATCCATATCGAGCGGCGCTGGAGCCGAGGTCATCGCGCTGATCGCTACAGTTGGCTCAATCTGGCTCGGCTTGGCCTCCACAATGGCACTGGCGGGCTCATCGTCCAGCGAAAAATCAAGATCCAGGTCGAGGTCAACTGGTGCTGCTGCGGGCGCGAGCCCCGGCGCAGCATCCATTTTCTGGGTCGAGGTGCTGGTTGCCGCAAATGCATGCAGGTCACGGGCAGGCAAGACCATGGTCTTGTTGCTTTGGTCCAAAGGTTGACCACCCGGCTGGTATAGCGGGTTGGACGGATCAATGCTCAGGCCTTGTTCACAGATACGCGCCCAGTCCTGACTCTCGCCGCCGGTCAGCTTGAAAGCCTCATTGGCCATGGTTTCGAACGCCTTGGTGTCGCGGCGCTTTGCATATATGTCCAGCAGCTTCTGATGTACGGCGATCCGCCCGGAATGGGTTCGCAGGGCCTCCTTGAGTATCTCTTCGGCCTGCAGGTCCCGGCCGTATGCAAGGTAGACATCTGCTTCGGCTACCGGGTCAACATCGTCGGCCGCATCAAGCTGGCTTGGCGAATAAACCATCGACGATCCAGTCGCAGCACCATCGTTGGTGTCCACCCGCTGCCCGCCGCTGGCGCCGAAAAACGAGTCGGGCTGCAAGCGGCTCTCGAGAAACGCACTGTCTACTTCGGCAACCTTTTTGCGTTGTCGCGACTTGTAGATACCCAGCCCTGCCAGCAACGCAATCAGCGCACCCGCGGCAAGCAGCACCATCGGGTTCGCCAGCAGTTGATCCACCAGACCGGGTTCGGCAGCGGGCGCAGGAGCCGCAACGGCCTTGGGTGCCGGCGCAGGTACAGGGGCCGCGACTGGAGCGGCTGCCGATGCCGGGGGCTGGACCACCAATGGGGCAGCCGCAGGTGCAGGTGCAGGTGCGGGCGGTGACACTACGACTGGTGCCGGTACCGGCACCGCCAGCGGCGCGGCTGCCGTATTGTTTGCGATTGGTGCGGCAGGGGGCGCAGGGACGGCGGGGGCGGACGCTGCGCCCAGGCTGCTCAGGTCCTTGATATTTTTTGACAACTCGGCAGCCCGCTGCGCGGCATCCTTGGCTGCTTTTTCCTGCGCAACCTTTTCTTCTGCAGCCTTAGCCTGAATCGCACCTTTGGAAAGTGTCAATTTGTCGGGCGTCTGCGCAGCAGTCTTTTTGTCTTCTACCTGAGCCTGGATGGTCCCACCCGCCTTGCGGTCCGGCGCGGCGACCGGTACCGACGGTGCCCCCGCGGCCAGCTTGCCGCGGAAGTCATTGAAGTCCCTGCTCTGTGCGATCACCGTCTGGGTCGCATCCGGCGGGGTCAAAGCGCGCGCCTGCTCCTCCGTTGGAATGGTCAGGATGGCCCCGGCTTTGAGACGATTCAAATTGCCATTGATAAAGGCGTCGGCATTGGCGCGCAGCAGCGCCACCAGCATCTGGTCGAGCGACACCTGGGCCGGCTTGGTGGCGGCGGCAATTCTGCTGGCGGTGTCGCCTGCTCTTACAGTGACGCGGTTGTCGCCTTCCCTGCGCACTGGTTTTGGTGCTGCTTCTGCTGCAGGCACGGCCGCTGCCCTGCGTGCTGCAGCAGCCGGTGCAGTCGCGGCGCGGGCTACCGGCGCAGCCGGTGCCACGGCCGGAGCAGGCGTCGCAGCCGCCACCGAAACTTGCGGTGTTGCCACCGGTGCCGGAGCAACTGCCCGCGTGCTGGGTGGGTCCAGCAGCATGGTGTAGTCGCGAACAATCCGCCCGCTGGACCAATTCGCTTCCAGGATCAAATCTACAAACGGTTCCGTCACCGCCCGGTCGCTGCTCACGCGTATGAAGGCGCGACCATCAGGTCTGCGCTGCAGAGATAGCTGTGCTCCTGCCAAGGCGGCGTTGTATTCCAGACCGGCAGCGCGAAATGCCTCGGGCAAAGCGACCGTCGTCTTGAGCGAAGCGGCCTCCTCAGCGTTGATACTAAGGATGTCAATTTCTGCTCGCAGGGGATCTCCCAGCGCAGACTGCACTGTGATCCGACCCAGCGCCAAGGCCTGCGCATTCGACGTTGAAAGTCCGAATGTTGCGGCAACCAGGGATGCCAGAGCGGTCTTGCGCCAGCGTAGTGACTTGGAAATCAATTTAATAGCCTCCGATGTTCGGGCGACCGGCCACCCATGTGGTTAGCGTGGACGAACGCCGCGACACTCAAACCTTCAAAAGTACCATAACATCAATGTCTTAGCCTGACAAGCTGAGAAAGCGCTCAAGTATGGCGCAGTAGCGAACGCCGGTGCTTGCAGACAGAATGATGTTGCCAAACGACAACGGCGGGCAGGCTGCCGCAGCGCCGGAACCGGATGGCGGTGCCGCGAAATTGATCAAGCGTCCAGCAAGATGCGCAGCATGCGCCGCAATGGTTCAGCAGCGCCCCAAAGCAGTTGGTCGCCGATCGTGAAGGCGCCTAGGTACTCGGGACCCATGGCCATTTTGCGGATTCTTCCGACCGGTATGCCGAGCGTTCCGGTTACGGTTACGGGGGTGAGATCGTGCATGCTGGCCTCGCGGGTATTCGGCACTACCTTCACCCATGGGTTGTCAGCACCGATCAAAGCTTCGATGTCGGCCAGCGGAACGTCACGCACGAGCTTGAAAGTGAGCGCCTGGCTGTGGCACCGCATGGCACCGATGCGGATGCAAAATCCGTCCACGGGCGTTGCGGCCGTTCCAAAGTCAGCGCCGCGCCCCAGAATCTTGTTGGTCTCTGCACCGGCCTTCCACTCCTCCCGGCTGACCCCATCGCCCATGTCCTTGTCGATCCAGGGTATCAGGCTGCCGCCCAGAGGAACACCGAAGTTCATAGTCTCCTGGGCGCTGAGCGACTGCTGCCGGGCCAGCACCTTGCGGTCAATTTCCAGAATCGCCGAATTCGGGTCACCCAGCAGCTCGCGAACCTCGGCGTGCAAGCTGCCAAACTGTGTCAGCAGCTCCCGCATGTGCTGGGCTCCCCCGCCCGACGCGGCCTGGTAGGTCATGCCGGTCATCCACTCGACCAAACCTGCCTTGTATAGCGCACCCACCCCCATCAACATGCAACTTACGGTGCAGTTGCCACCGATCCAGTTTCGTCCACCCTTGACGAGCGCCTGCCGGATCACCGGCATATTCACCGGGTCGAGGACTATCACCGCGTCACGCTGCATACGCAGGGTGGAAGCAGCGTCGATCCAGTGACCAGTCCACCCGGAAGCGCGCAGTTGCGGAAACACTTCTGCTGTGTAGTCACCGCCCTGCGTAGAGATGATGATGTCGCATTGTTTCAAGGCGGCGGTATCCATCGCGTCCTTGAGCCTGGTTTCATTCTTTGCGGCCGAAGGAGCGCTGCCGCCCGCGTTGGACGTGGAAAAAAAGACCGGCTCAATCAGGCCGAAGTCGCCTTCCGCCTGCATGCGGTCCATCAGCACGGATCCGACCATGCCGCGCCAGCCTATAAGACCTACCACATTGCCCGTTTTCATGAAACCCCCCCTTGTTCAAACTGAAAATCCAGATGTTTTCCAGTGCCCGGCTCGTCTGGCCAGGTGGGGCGCGACGAACCAGGCGCTGTCAGCCTTTAATGGTTGTCGTTGCGATCAGCGTGGCAGACGCACGGCACCCAGCCACTGCCACGGGGGTGGGAAGCGGGATGAAGTTGGCGTTGCTGAGCTGCATGGAATTATTGTAGACCAGTCAATTGCGAAGAGCTTGCACCACAGCGTCACCCATCTCGCGGGTGCCGACACGCGTCATGCCTTCACTGAAGATGTCAGCAGTCCGGAGGCCCTGCGTCAGCACTTTGCCCACAGCCGTTTCAACGCGCTGTGCGGCTTCAGGCTGGTTCAAACTGAACCGGAGCATCATTGCTGTACTCAGAATGGTTGCCAATGGATTGGCAATCCCCTGGCCCGCGATGTCGGGTGCACTGCCGTGGCTGGGCTCGTACAAGCCTTGGTTCTTTGCGTTCAGGCTGGCCGATGGCAACATGCCGATCGAACCGGTCAGCATGGCAGCTTCGTCGCTCAGAATATCGCCGAACATGTTGCCAGTGACCACTACATCAAACTTCCTGGGGGCCCGCACCAGTTGCATCGCCGCGTTGTCCACGTACATGTGGTCCAGCGTAACGTCCGGGTACTGGAGGCCGACCTCTGAGACCACATCCCGCCAGAACTGGAACGTTTCCAGGACATTCGCCTTGTCTACGCTGGTTACGTGTTTGCTGCGTTTGCGGGCTGCCTGAAAAGCGACGTGGGCAATACGTTCAATCTCTGGACGCGAGTAGCGCATCGTGTCGAAGGCCTCATCACTTCCCGGAAAATGGCCGTCAACCGCCACGCGGCGTCCACGTGGTTGTCCAAAGTAGATGTCGCCTGTGAGCTCGCGAATGATCAGAATGTCGAGCCCGGACACCAGCTCCGGTTTGAGGCTGGATGCGTTGACCAGTTGCGCGTGGCAGATGGCAGGGCGGAAATTTGCGAACAGGCCGAGATTCTTGCGCAGGCCCAGAATCGCCTGCTCCGGGCGCAGTGCGCGTTCCAGTTTGTCGTATTTCCAGTCGCCCACTGCACCAAACAGCACCGCGTCAGACTGCGCGGCAAGCCGGAGCGTTGCGTCGGGTAGCGGGTGACCATGGGCCTCGTACGCGGCGCCACCCACCAGCGCCGTCTCAGTCTCGATTTTCAGGTCCAACACGGCCAGCACCTTCA
>JANOCN010000418.1:0-1918 GCA_031412185.1 Betaproteobacteria bacterium
CGGAACGGCTGTGCGCGTACCGCTTACGCCCGGAACTTTTCGGCCCGACTTCGACAAGATCAGCGCTGCCATCGGCCCCAAAACACGTGCCATACTGGTCAACAGCCCGCACAACCCCAGCGCTACCGTCTGGAGCCAGGCCGACATGCTGCAGTTGCAGGAACTTCTGGCGCCCACCGAGGTGCTGCTGATCAGCGACGAAGTCTACGAACACATGGTCTATGACGGCCAGCAGCACCATAGTGCAGCGCGTTTCGCGGCTCTGGCGGCACGCGCCTTCATTGTGTCGAGTTTCGGCAAGACCTACCACGTGACCGGCTGGAAAGTCGGCTTTGTGGCGGCACCGGCATCGATGACGACCGAGTTCCGCAAGGTGCACCAGTTCAATGTATTCACAGTCAACACGCCGGTGCAGTACGGTCTGGCCAGTTACATGACCGACCCCGCGCCGTACCTGGAGTTGCCTGCTTTCTACCAGCGCAAGCGCGATCTGTTCCGTGCCGGTATTGCCAAAACCCGGTTCCAGCTGTTGCCCAGTGAAGGCAGCTATTTCCAGTGTGTCGACATATCGAATCTGGCCGTGCCCGAACGCCAATTGGGCGAGGCCGGATTCTGCAAGTGGCTGACCTCAGAAATGGGTGTAGCGGCGATACCACTGTCGGCGTTTTATGGCGATGGTTTTGACCAGGGCGTGGTGCGCTTCTGTTTTTCCAAAAAAGATGAGACCCTCGTGAGCGCTCTGGAGCGGCTCGCCAGACTCTGATTGCACCCGCAGGCAGTTTGCGGCCTGTCGCGCTTTCAGCTTTGGATCTGCTGCCAGGTTTTGTCCAGTCGTTTGACGCTGACCGGCTGCGGTGTGCGCAGCTCTTGTGCGAAGAAACTCACGCGCAACTCTTCCAGCAGCCAGCGGAACTCTTGCAGGCGCGCATCTGCCACCCCCTTGCGTTCGGCCAGCAGGCGCCAATAGCGGGAGTCCAGCGGACGCAGCTCAGCCAGCCTGGTGGTGTCGCGGGATGGGTCAGCGCGGTATTTTTCCAGCCGCAAAGTGATGGCCTTGAGGTAGCGTACAAAATGCTGCAGTTGCGGCCAGGGTGTGCCCGCAAGAAAGTTCTTGGGCATCAAACGCTGCAACTGTTGCGCCGCATCGGCTGCCGCGTCGCCGGCCTGTTTGCTGTCGCGCAGCTTGCGCAACGTGGTGGCGTACTCCGCCAATATCAGCGCTGTCAATCGCGCCACTTCATTGGCGATCAGGGTGAGCCGACCCTTACCCTCTTCGACCCGGCGCTGGAACGCAGGTGCATCGGTCGGCAAGGGCTCGAGCAAGAAGGCACGCTCCAGCGCCACGTCGATTATTTGCGAGCGCAGCTCCTCCAATGTGCCCAGACCCATGTACGCACCGCCCATCTTCTGCAGCTCGGGAATATTCTTCTCCAGGTATTTGAGCGCGTCCCGGGTCTGCAGCGCAAACAGGCGGCGCAGCCCGGCCCGATGCCGCGTCGCGGCTACGTCCGGTTCGTCGAATACCTCCACCCGCACAGCATCGGCCGCATCCACCAGCGCCGGAAAACCGATCAGGGTCTGGCCACCTTTGCGGATCTCCAGCAGCTCGGGCAACTCGCCGAAAGTCCAGTCCGTGTAACGCTCACCACCACCCGCTAGCGGCAGATTGGCCGAAGCCGCCGCAGGCCCCACTGCGGATGGTGCGTGCCGCTGTGCGCGCGGCGCGCCAGCCGGTGGCGGCAGCGGTTTGGCCGCAACTGACTTCAAGCCGGCCAATGCCTGGAACGCACCACGTGCCTGTGCCCCAAGCTCGGCCTTCAGTCCACCCAGGCTGCGACCGGTCCCGAGCTGCCGACCGTGTTCATCGACGACCCGGAAGTTCATGAAAAGGTGCGCACTCAGCGTGTCGACTTTGAAG
>JANOCN010000419.1:0-2715 GCA_031412185.1 Betaproteobacteria bacterium
GGGCGGCATCAACGGCCGCAAGCTCAAGATCATCGTGGAGGACTCGGCCTACGATCCCAAGAAGGCAGTCCTGGCAGCGCAGAAGCTGGTCAACCAGGACAAGATTTTCATGATGATGGGCCATATCGGTACCGCCCATAACCTGGCCGCCATGCCGGTGCAGTTCGAAAAGAACGTGATCAACTTCTTCCCGATCACAGCAGCGCGCGAGATGTATGACCCGTTTCACAAGCTCAAGTATTCGTTTGCGGCCACCTACTTCGACCAGATGCGTAACGCGGTACCCAAAATCGCCAAGGAAAAGGGTGCCAAGAAGGTGTGCACCATGCACCAGGACGACGAGTTCGGCAAAGAAGTGCTGCGCGGTGCCGAAGCAGGCCTGAAAACCATCGGCATGGAGTTTGTCGAGAAAACCTCCTACAAGTCGGGGGCCACCGACTTCTCTTCCCAGGTGGCCAGGATGCAGGCCGCAGGCTGCGACATGATTGTGCTGGGAACCATCATCCGCGAAACCATCGGTGCCATCGGCACAGCCCGCAAGCTTGGTTATAACCCGGTCTTTCTGGGCTCCAGCGCTGCCTACACTGACTTGATCCACAAATTGGGTGGCCCGGCCATGAACGGCTTCTACGCCACCGGCACGGTTCAAAACCCGTACCTGGACGACGCGTCGCAACCGATCCGGTTCTGGGCCAACAAATACAAGACCAAGTTCAACGAAGACCCGACTGTGTTCTCCATCTACGGCTACACCATCATCGACACGTTCGCCAAAGCAGCCGGCAAGGCCGGTGCCAACCTGACGACCGACAGTTTCATCAAGGTGATGGACACGATGGTGGTGCCACCCGACATGTTTGGCAGCGCCGAAGCCAAGTTCTCGCCTACCAAACGCCTGGGCAGTGAAGCATCGCGCCTGTCGCAGATCACGGATGGCAAATGGAAGGTGATGTCGGAGTATTTCCAGTAAACCTGCGCCGAATACTCGCCAAAAAAGGCCACCTCCGGGTGGTCTTTTTTCGTTTGAACGTCGGCCATTTCTGGATGTGACGTCGCAAGCGCTACCTCACGACACGATATAGACCCCCGAGCCGGTAGACACCAACTGCCCGTCGGCATCGCAAAACTCCATACGCGTCGAGGCCACCCGCGAACCCAGGCGCATGACTTGTGCGTGCATGTCGAAGTGCGCACTGATGCCCGGGCGCAGGTAGTCGACGCGCAGGTCGATCGTGCCGAGTTTGCCAAAGCGGTGCAGGCGCTGGGCTGGCGGCTCGTCCATGTGGCGCGCACCCATGGCCGCCATGACGGCCAGCGCGCCGGTGGTGTCCAGCCCGGCGCTGATGACGCCGCCATGCAGGCGGTTGTAGGCGAAGTGCCCCACCAGATCAGGCCGCATGGTGATACGCGCCGACACCTTGTCGGCGGCCACGGAGGTGATCCGGAACCCCAGTGTGTGGTTGAACACTACCTGCTCTTCAAAGATCTTGCGCAAGCCCTCCAGGAACTCGGGCTCAAATGCTGCGGCGGGGGCCTTGGCGGCAGGTTTCGCGGAGGAAAGTTAGCGTTGCGGCACGGCTACAGCCCGAGCTGGCGTGCGGCCAGCTCTTTCATGATTTCTTCCGACCCGCCACCAATCATCATGACCTTGACCTCGCGGTAGATGCGTTCGCTGCGGGTACCACGCATGAATCCCATGCCGCCGAGGATTTGCACCGCCTGGTCGGCGCAGAACTGCATGGTTTGGGTAGCGTGGTTCTTCAGCATACACACCTGCGCCACCCAGCGCGACGCCGTATCGCCACCGGCAACTTCGTCGCCCGCATCAGCGCGCGCGGTGACCGCGTTGACCCAGGCCTCGGTGGATGCGATGCGCATCTGCATGTCTACCAGCTTGTGGCGAATTACCTGGCGTTCCACCAACGCCTGGCCAAAGGTCTTGCGCTGGCGCGCCCAGTCCAATGCTTCATCGAAACAGGCTTGGGCAAACCCCAGCGAACCGACGGCCATGGCAAGCCGCTCGGCGTTGAAGTTGCCCATCACCATCTTGAAGCCATCGCCGGGCTCGCCCACCAGGTTGCGGGCTGGCACCCGCACGCCGTCAAACCGCAGGTGGGCGGTGTCGGAGCACCACCAGCCCATTTTCTCAAGCGGCGAGCGCGACAGGCCTTTTGCATCCCCCGGCACTACGATCAGCGAAATGCCGCGCGCACCGCGCACCGGGCCCGCCAGTTCGCCAGGTGCCGTGTCCATGGCTTCCAGACCAAGCCCCGGCTCCCCGGTGCGTACTGCCACGGTAACAAAGTCGGCGCGCATGCCGGAGGTGATGAACACCTTCTCGCCATCGATCACATAGTCGTCGCCGTCCAGCCGGGCCGACGTGCGCAATGCGGCCACGTCCGACCCGCCACCTGGCTCGGTGATGGCCAGCGCAGCAATCTTCTCGCCGCGTAAAACCGGTGGCACCACCATCTGCTGCAATTCGGGCGAACCGTGGCGCACTATCGGAGGCAACCCGATATTGTGCGAAAACAGGCTGGCAAATACGCCACCGCTGGCACCGTAGCGCGCCAGCGGCAGCGCCATGGCGTTGCGCATGCGGTAGGTGGCCGGTGTGCCACCCAGGTCTTCCGGGTAACCCAGCCCGAGCAAACCCAACTGGGCTGCGCGGGTGTACAGCTCGCGCGGGAACTCGCCTGCCGCATCCCAGGCCTG
>JANOCN010000420.1:0-14737 GCA_031412185.1 Betaproteobacteria bacterium
GCAAACTGCCGTTGTACTACCGGCGCAATCACCGCACGCAGGTCCAGCGTAGGCCGCAGGTCGCGGCCATCCAGCAACGCGCCTCGGCCCAGGCCAGGCCAGTCGGACAGCACGCGTCCGCCGGCCACCGCACCGCCCGCCACAAAAGCCACGCCGCCGGTGCCGTGGTCGGTACCGGCAGTGCCATTGAAGGCAGCGGAGCGCCCGAACTCGGTCATCACCAGCACTGTGGTCTGAATCCAATGCGCACCCAATGCCTGGCGTAGTGCGGCCAAACCTTCGTCCAGCAAACCGAGCATGCGTGTCAGACGGGGCGCTTGCTGGGTATGGGTGTCCCACCCGCCCGCCTCCAGCCAGGCCACACGCGGGCCTTTGGGGTCCGACAGGAACATGCCGGCCTGTCTGGCCAGTCCAGCAAGCCCCGGCCCGCCGTCGGCGTCCACCGCCATGCCTTGCTGACCCATTGCCTGCGCGAACGTATTTCCAAGTTGGGCGTCGGTGCTGTACATCTGGGCCACCCGCGCCATCAAGTCATGGTCGGTTCCGGGGCGACGGGTAGGTGTCCAGGTGCTGGCACCATCGGCCCCGCGCAATGCCAGGGGCATCGCAGCTGTCAAGGCCATGGCGGGCCGACCGGTGGTCTGCAATGCCCGCCCGAGCCACCCGGTGCTAAGCACAAACGGGCGATCACCACCGCTCTCCAGCAGTTGCTGCGCATCAAAGTGGGAGCGTTCGCGGTACGGGCTGGCCGCTGCATGAAGCACCAGCAGTTCTTTTTGTCCGTACCAGCGGTGCATGTTTGCGAGTGCTGGATGCAGGGCAAACATATTGTCCAGTGGCAATGCAGCCGGGGCGTTTGCTGCTGTCTCGGCAGCCCCGCGCAGGCTGGACCAGGCCGGGTCGCCAAGAGCAGGCACAGCCGCCAAGCCATCGAGTGCACCGCGCAACAAAACGACTACCAGGCGGTGACCCTGTGCGTCGGCAGCTCTGGCCGGTGCGGCAAACGCCAATCGCGCTGGAATACTGCCGGCCACAGCCGTCGCTGCGGCACCAGCCAGCCACCGCAGCGACGCGCGGCGCGAAAAACGAGTCTGCAGGGGATGCAGGGGAAGAGGGTCAGAGATAGGCATGGGTCTTACCTGCGTTGAAACTCGGGGCTGGCCAGCGCCAGTGCCAGTGACTGCTCGGCGCTCTCGGCACGTTCGATGTGTTGCGCCGTGCTCTGGCTCAGGTCATCCCCCCAAGCCAGGCGGGCCAGCGCGCGCGCGTCGGAAAAATCACGGTGGGTCTGGGCGAAGCGTGCCGCCCACAACACCCGCTTGTGCAAGGCATCGGGCGACAGCCAGTCTTCAGCCCGGTCTGGCCACCCCTGGGGCGACGGTGCCCGCCCAAGTGCCTGGCCCATGGTTTGTACCGCAAGTGCATCCTGCTCGATGGCCGCAACCGGCAACTTGAGCATGCGGTAGGCCGACAGGACCAGTTCCTCAGGCCGCTTGAATTTGGCTGCGTGGCCGCTGCCCCAGGCCAGGTCATGGGTAAATAGCGCCTGCGCCGTTGCCAGCAAGTCCCCACGCGTAGCACGGAAACGCGCGGCCACGGCATCCACCAGAGCCTGCGGTGGGTCGTCGGTTACAAAATGGCGTACCAGTTTCAGTGCCACAAACCGTGCGCAGGCAGGATGCGCAGCCAGGTCTTCAAGCAGCATGTCCAGCGCTTTTGGCCCTTCCGGGTAGCTTTTGCCCAAAACGAGTTTGCTGCCTGGCTGATGCAGTGCCTCCACAAAACCGGCTGCGCCAGGGCTTTCGGGCCGTACCGTCCATCCGGTCAACAGGCGAGCGGTCTGGGTCACATCTTCTTGCGTGTAGCCGCCGTTGACACCCAGCGTATGCAGCTCCAGCAGCTCACGGGCCAGGTTCTCATTCAGGCCTTTTTCACGACGCCGACCCGCCCGCGAGTCGGGTCCGATGGATTGCGCGTTGTCCAGGTACAGCAGCATCGCAGGGTGCAGCAACGCCGCCCGTGTGAGGGCTTGGAAGCTGCCTAACGCATGCGGGCGGATGGCCTCGTATTCATGTGGCCATATCAGGCCTGCCACCGTCGCCTTGGTGGCCGCCACACAGAAGTGGTTGGCCCAAAATTGCACCCAGCGCTCGGCCACTGGCGTAGTGGTAGTGGCAATGTGTTGCCAGCGGCGGTGCAACCCGGCCATATTGGCCTGGCGCAAGTCACGGCGCAACGCCACCAGCCCCGGGGCCGGGTTGGTCGGCTCTTTGTCATTGCCGGGCAATTGAAGCGCGGCGCGCAGGACGTCGCGTGACAGGGCCCACGCTTTTGCCCCATCCAGCAATCCGCTGGTATCGAAGGGCGCAGGCCGAGTGAACTGGTCCAGCACCCAGGCTCGCGGGTCGCTCTGAATCTGGCGCAGGCTGGTTTCGGAGTAACCGAAGCGGTGGGAGGCTATGGTGGCTGCTTGCATGCTGCTTGAACCCAGCGTGTTGGGCTTTCTTACGCAAAGCCCCTTCAACAAAATCGGGATTGTCGGCGCCAGCGTAAGTGTGGTGCGCGCAACCAGGTTCAAGCGGCACACCAGCCATCCTGGCTGTTGTGCAACCAACCAAGGGAATCCAAAATGATACGCACCGTCTTCTTGAACGCCACCAGCTTGATCGTACTCGCTAGCAGTGCTGCCAGCTACGCAACCGAGACAACACCCCCGACCCAGGAGCAGCGCGTGGACAATCGGCAAGCGCGCCAGTCCGCCCGGATTGATCAAGGCATTGCGTCCGGCGAAGTGACACGGCGCGAGCAACACCGGCTGCAACACCAGCAGAACCACATCCAGCGGCTGGAAAACAGGGTGAAAGCTGACGGAACGGTCACGCGCAAGGAGGCGTTCCGGGTAGAAAAGGCGCAGGACCAAGCCAGCAGCAGCATCGCGCGGCAAAAACATGATCGCCAAGACCGGCCGTAAACGCTTGCCGGACAGTTGCGCTGGCGGGACTGCCTGGCATTTTGGACGCCTGCCGCTGGGTGCGCCCTGACGTCACTTCACGCTAGCCAATCAGCGTTCGGTCGCAATCGGCGCGCCCTTGTCGGGGTACGCTTTTAACATCGCCTTCCGCTGCTTGAACAAGCGAAGGAAACCGACGATGTACCCACTCTTGCGCCAACTGTCTCTTACTCTGCTAGTCGCGCTGTCAGCCGCGTCCGCATTCGCCAGCCAGGCCGGTTTGCGGCAAATCAGCCTGCCGGGCCTGGCTCCTGCCACCGCCGCGGTGCCGGTGGCGCTGTATTACCCCACTCAGGCACCCGAGAGCAGCATTGCCATGGGACCATTCATGGTGCGGGTCGCGATGCGGTCCCCGCCCGAGGCCAGCGTGAAGGGACTGATTGTGCTCAGCCATGGCACTGGCGGCAGTGAGCTCGGTCACACCAGCCTGGCCGAAGCGCTGGCGCGACATGGCTACCTGGTAGCGGCATTGCGCCAGCCCGGGGACAACTGGCAGGACCGCTCGCTGCTGCGAAACCAGCCCGAGCGCTACTTCACGGATCGCCCGCAGCAGGTATCGCACGTGATCAGCGAGTTGCTGCGCGACCCGGAGTGGCGGGACCGTATTGCCAAAGACGCAAACGGCCCCCATGTCGGTGCTCTCGGGCATTCGGCTGGTGGTTACACCGTACTGGCGCTGGCGGGTGGCCAGCCCAATATGTCGCGCCTGGAATCGCATTGCCGCGAGCAGCAGGCTAACGACGCTGTTTTTTGCAGCCTGGGTCGGGTCCGGCCTGCAACCAGCGCTACCGAGACGTCGGGAACCATCCCCAGCCTGACCGACGCACGCGTGCGGGCGATTGTGGCCATGGCGCCCCTGGGGGTGGTGCTGACGGCGCAATCGCTGGCTGGGATCAAGATTCCAGTGGCCATCTACAGCGCAGACAAAGACCGCTTCCTGGTGCCGCGTTTTCACGCTGAATGGATTGCCCAAAACCTGCCGACGGCAAAACACAGCCGGGTGGCCAACGCCTGGCACTTTGTTTTTATGGACCCACCCACCATGGTCATACCCACGGAGGACGGCGACATCGCGGCCGACCCAACGGGTTTTGACCGCAAGCAGTTGCTGGGTCGCCTGCAGCGCGAAATTCCGGCGTTCTTTGACGCGGCGTTTCGGTAAGCCACTATTGCTCAAGCGTCGGCCGCCGCCAGTGCGTTGCCGAACACTTGCATTTGACTTGCAAACGGCCTTCCCGTGGATTGCAAAAAAGTTCGCAAGCTCTGGCGCACAATCTGCACACCATGCAAACCGGCAAGCTCTTTCCAGTGGCCCCGGCTCCAGCCGCGCGGCTGGACGCCATCTCACATGCACGGCGTGCGTTGTTACGCGAAAACACACCAGGCGCAAGCGGCCTGGTCGAGCCCTGGATCGAGCGGTCATGGCGGCGCTGCCTGGCGCTTGGTCACCAGACGCAGCAGGCAGTGGCGTTTGATGCGCTCTCTGCGGCTGCAATGCGCCGTACCGGCGAGGCCAACCGCGCCCTCACCCTTGCGGCGCGGCCCACACTGCAACAGCTCGGCCGCGCCCTCGCCAACACACGCTATTTCGCCATTCTTACCAACGCCCAGGGCGTGGTGGTGGACGTCAACGGCCCGATCGACCGGCGCGACCGGCGCGCCGACCTGATCACCCGTATTGGTGTCGACCTGTCGGAACGCAGCGTGGGCACCACCGCCATTGGTGCTGCTCTCAGTGAATTGCAGCCAGTCTGGTTGCACCGGGGCGAGCACTTTTTTGACGATACGTCGAGTTATAGCTGTGCCGGTGCACCACTGTTTGGCCCAAGCGGCCTGTGCGTCGGCATGCTTGATCTGACCGGAGTGGAGGCACCCGAGCGCCCCGAACTGAAGCACCTGGTCACCCAGTCGGCACGCAGCATCGAAAACTCGCTGGCTCTGCATCAACCCCATACGCTTCTGTTGCGGCTGAACTGGCCCGGCCACCGGCTCGGTGATGATGCCGACGGCTTGATAGGGCTGGACTGCGACGGGTATGTGACTACCAGCAACACCGCCGCGCGCCAGATGGTGCCGCAATTGGCAGGCACCAGTGCGGAGATGTCGGCGCGCAGCCACTGCAGCGAGTTGTTTGCGTTGCCCTACGAGATGCTGTTTGACGCGGCGCGCGGCAGCCGGGATGTGCTGGAGATTCCGTTGTGGTCGGGTCTGCGCCTGCAGTTGCTGGCGCAGGCCGGCGCCGCAACCGACGGCTCTGGCACCGCAGCGGTACCGTCGGCACAGGTGACGCCAGCGCCACAGGACCATCGGCGCCTGAAAGACATAGAAACGGCGTTGATCCGCAAAGCGGTGGACGAATCCCGGGGCAATGTGGCCAAAGCGGCATTGCGCCTCGGCGTGAGCCGCGCTACGGTGTACCGCAAACTCGGGATCAAGCGGCCCTGACCACCTTCGAGATCGGCTGCCAGCAGCAGCGCAGCTGTGACCGCCGCAGCATCATTGCGCGCAAGAGCGGAAACCTACAAAAATATGATCGCTCTGCGGCAACTCGAAATTCCGGAACTTGGGACTCTTCAAACGTTCACGGGTGGCAAACGATGCGCCGCGCAGCACTTTGTGGCTGCCAAAACAGGGCGCTGAATAAGCCCGCCAAGGGTCGGCCGCGAAGCCCGGGAAACCGCGGAACGTGGTGCCCGTCCACTCCCACACATCGCCCCAGCGAAAGCCGCGCCGCACCGCCGTATGTGCTGCAAGCTCCCACTCCACTTCCGCAGGCAGGCGGCGCCCGGCCCAGCGGCACCACGCATCCGCCTCCCACCAGGTCACATGCATCGCAGGTTGCCCGCCGAGCATGCGCCGGGGTGATCCAAACCGGGTTTGCATCACTGCACCGCTGGCCACACCAATCTGGTCAACGTACCGCGGTGCCCGGCCACCCATCAATTGCCCTTCGCCGACTGACTGCTTTTGCAGCCACTGCCAGCCGTCGGCATGCCACAACTCTGCGCGGTCGTAGCCGCCATCATCGACGAACTCCACAAACTGTGACCAGACTACCGGCTGCGCATCGATCTCGAACTCGGGCACCTGCACCACGGTTTCGGGCCGCTCGTTGTCGTAACTGAAGCCACCTGGGGTGGGGCAACCCAGCACCCAGCGCGTGGCGTTTACCCGGAGCGGTTCGCGCAGCGCCATCGGGCCTGGCAGGTCCAGTGCCATGGGAATGCCCAGTGTTTGGGCCATGGTGATAAGGGACTCGCCGTGGCTGTCTTCGTGGAACAGGGCCAGCCGGTAGAAATACAGCGCGTCGTCGGTGTCGGGAGATTTTTCCAGCAGCTCCAGGCTGGTCTCGAGTGTGCCCAGCAAGTACGACTTGACTGCATCCAGCCCGGGCAGGTCAAGCGACCAGCGGTTGGCCGCAGGCACCAGGGTATCGCACCACCAGTGGTCAGCCTGCGGCATCACGGACGCCAGGCGGCTGGCCGAGGGCTCACAACCCATGCCCAGATGGCGCTGCAGGTTGCGCGCGATCCACCGCTCCTGAAACCAGCCGGTGTGGCCCAGTTCCCAGAGCGGCGGGTTCAGTTCGGGCAACTGCGGCACGGCGAAGTTGGACGCCTCGAGCTTCGCTGCGAGCAACCCGGCAAGGTGCAAGGTGTGGTTGCGGGCGTCCATCAGCGCCACGGACAACAGGTCTCGCCCGGCCCGGCGCATGTCCGGTGAGTCGATACTGGTAACCAGTGCGTCTTGCATGGGCTTGATCTTATCAATAGCAAGTGCCAACAATGGACTCCCGTTGTTACCAGCCACCGCCATTTCTAAGGGAAACCCCCTGTCGGCGGGTGCTGCGCCATACCTACAATCGCCGCAGCGGATGAAGGCGGCTCGCCCTGATTGCAGGCGGCGCTGGTTTTCTGTCAGTGGCCCTGGCGCTGCCCGCAATTTCACAATTCTTTCTGGAGTAAATCTATGGATCGTCGTTTTGTCATCAAGAATGCAGGCCTCGCCGGTGTGTTCGCCGCTGGTGTCGCACCAGCAATCGTGCACGCACAGGCAGCCATCCGCTGGCGCCTGACGTCTGCCTTTCCGAAATCCCTTGACACGATCTTTGGTGCTGCCGATACGTTTGCCAGAAAAGTCAAAGACATGAGCGGCGGCAAGTTCGAAATTTCCACCCATGCTGCGGGCGAACTCGTGCCGATGCCTGGCCTGGTTGATGCCGTATCCAATGGCACGGTAGAGATGGGCCACACCGCGCCTTATTACTACTTTGGAAAGAACGACGCCTTCGCGCTGGGCTGCGCGATCCCGTTTGGCCTGAACAGCCGCCAGATGACGGCCTGGAGCTACGACGGTAACGGCCTCAAGCTGATGCGCGAGTTTTACGCTGGTTATGGTTTCACCAGCTTCCCCATGGGAAACACCGGTGCACAAATGGGCGGCTGGTACCGCAAGGAGATCAAGACCGTTGCCGACATGAAAGGCCTGAAATTCCGCGTGGGTGGTTTTGCGGGCAAGGTGACATCCCGCCTGGGTACCGTGTCGCAGAACATTCCTGGTGGCGAGATTTACACCGCACTGGAAAAAGGCACGATCGACGCTGCCGAGTGGGTTGGCCCGTACGACGACCAGAAACTGGGCTTCAACAAAGTTGCGCCGATCTACCACTACCCCGGCTGGTGGGAAGGTGGCCCGCAGCTGGACCTGTTCGTCAACAGCAAGTCCTTCGACGGTTTGACACCGGAATACAAAGCCATTATCGAAAGCGCCGCAGCGTATGCGCACACCGAAATGCAGGCCAAATACGATGCCCGCAATCCCGGCGCGCTCAAGCAACTGGTGGCTGGCAAGACCAAACTGGTCCCGTTCCCCAAACCGGTGCTGGACGCAGCGTTCAAGGAAGCCATGGCGTTGTACAGCGAACTGAGCGCCAGCAATCCGGCGTTCAAGAAAATCTACGACGACTACTCCAATTTCCGGCGCGATTCGAACCTGTGGTTCCGCTTTACCGAAGCGCGTTTTGACAGCTACATGCAAAGTGTGAAGCTGTAATTGCCGCTGGCCGTGCTGGCCCGTCAGCGGCCGGCACCCACAAAAAAGCCCCGCCAAACCGGCGGGGCTTTTTTTTCGGCTCGTGCCCAACGGAGCACTGAACAAATCCGCGCCCAGCGCAGCGGCGACTACCTCAAGGCTTCTTGGCCCCGGCCGCGTCTTTCTTCATGGCTTCTTCGAGCGCCTTCATCGGGTCGTTGTCGTCTTCCTTCTTGTCAGCATCCGCCGACTCAGGCTGTGCTGCGGCACCATCCGACGCGGTACCCGCCGGTGCAGACGCTCCTTGTGACGGGTCGCCCGTACCGGTAAGCGCCGGGGAACCAGTATCCATCTTCTCGATATCTTCACCGGCCTTTTGCAAATCCAGTACCTGCTCCTTGTCAAGAAAAAACGTGACCGTCTCGGGCACGAATATCACCACCGCCACCAGAATCAACTGGATCACGATAAACGGGATCGCACCCATGTAGATGTCGCGCGACTCCACCTTGCGCGGTAACGCCTTGTTTTTGTACAAGGTATCGGATATGCCCCTGAGATAAAAAAGCGCAAAACCAAACGGCGGGTGCATGAAGCTGGTCTGCATATTTACGCAGATCATCACCCCAAACCAGATCAGGTCGATACCCAGCTTGGCCGCCACGGGTGCCAGGAACGGGATGATGATGAACGCGATCTCAAAGAAGTCGAGAAAAAACGCCAGGAAGAATATGAAGATATTTACCGCGATCAGGAAGCCAAGCTGGCCCCCTGGCAAACCAGCCAGCAAATGCTCGATCCACTTGCCGCCATCGACTCCCTGAAACACCAGCGAAAAGACGCGTGACCCGATCAGGATGAAAACCACCATCGCGGTGATACGCATGGTGCCGAGCAATGCCTGCTTGATAAGCGAAAAACTCAGCCGACGGTGGATCGCCGCCAGCACCAGCGCACCCATGGCGCCCATGGCACCGGCCTCGGTGGGTGTGGCAATGGCGTGGTTCAAACCCGGCAGGCCGCCCATGCTGCCCAGCACCATGAAAATCAGCACTGCCGAAGGAATGATGCCGCGCAAACATTTGGACCACAACGCCCAGCCTCGCAGCGTCAGCGCCTCTCTGGGTATACCCGGCATATGGCCGGGCTTCATCCGCGACAGAATGAAGGTGTACAGCGCAAACAGCAGCACCTGCAGAATCGACGGGCCCCAGGCACCCTTGTACATGTCGCCGACCGATTTGCCGAGCTGGTCCGCCAGCACGATCAACACCAGCGACGGGGGTACCAACTGCGTGATCGTGCCCGATGCTGCCAGCACACCGGTGGCGTAGCGCATGTTGTAGTTCCAGCGCATCATGACCGGCAGCGAGATCATCGCCATTGCAATTACCTGGCCGGCCACCGTGCCAGTGATGGCACCCAGAATGAAGCCCACGATAATCACCGAATAGCCCAGGCCACCACGTACCGGCCCAAAAAGCTGGCCCATCGAATCGAGCATGTCCTCGGCCAGGCCGCATTTCTCGAGGATCGTACCCATTAGTGTGAAGAACGGGATCGCCAGCAGCAGGTCGTTGGACAGGATGCCGAACACATTGAGCGGCAATGCACTCATGAAAGATGCTGGAAACCAGCCCATCCAGACCGCGTAGTAACCGCAGCCCAGCCCGAGCGCTGTGAGCGAGAACGCTACCGGGAAGCCGATCAATAACGTGATGATCAGCCCCGCGAACATCAGCGGGGCAAAGGTTTCCATCGTCATTGCAGAGGTCTCTCGTAGTGGAAGTCGCCGTCGTATTTGTGCGCCAACCAGGCCACGCGTTTGATAATTTCAGATGTGCCCTGCGCCAGCAACAGAGTGAAACCCAATGGCAGCATCAGCATCGCAGGCCACCTGATCAGGCCGCCCGAGTTCATGGACATCTCGCCGGTGGCGTACATCTGGGCAAACAGCGGCCAGGAAAAACTCAGCATGATCACCATCGAAGGCATCATGAACACCACAAACCCGAACAGGTCAATCAGCGCCTGGGTTCGCCCGGAGAAGCGCCCATAGATCACATCGACGCGCACGTGTTCGTTGACACGCAATACCTGGGCTGCGCCCAGCATGACGCAGGCAGCAAACAGGTACCACTGGATCTCAAGGTAGGCATTGGAGCTGTAATCAGCGGTGTACCGCACCACCGCGTTGGTGGCGCTGATCAGGCACGATGCAAACACGGCCCACTTCGCGATGGTCGCAAAGCGGTCGTTCACGAAATCGATGCCGCGCGACAAAGCCAGCAGACTGTTCATTCAAAAACTCCAGATGGCCGACCCATGCAGCAGCACGGTGCAGCTCGATGCGATACGAGCTTGGAGGTTAACCGCTACTACGGTCAAAAAGCGTGCTGCGACACGCTATCAGCCTAGGGAAAACACTACTGCGCGACCACGCCGATGGCGTGGTGCACCTGATTTGTCGTTCAGGCGACGATCTTCAGCGTGGGTCTTGCCGCTTCCACCAAGGTGCCGAAGCGACTAAGGATGGCGTTGTGGATCCCTGTGGCATCGAGCCCGTGCAACGCCAGCAATTTGGCTGGGTCTCCATGTTCGATAAAGGTGTCGGGCAGGCCGAGCTGCAGGACCGGCTTCAGCAGCATCGCCGCTTGCAGCACTTCACCCACGGCACTACCAGCACCGCCCATGGTGGCACCTTCTTCCAGCGTGACCAGCGCCTCGTGCTGTTGGGCGATCTCCAGCAACAGCTCGGTGTCCAGCGGTTTGGCCCAACGCATGTTGACTACCGTGGCGTTGATTTGTTCGCCCACCTCCAGCGCCGCTTGCAGCAGACTGCCAAATACGAGTATGGCAATAGCCTTGCCACGCCGTCGCACCTCGCCTTTGCCAAACGGCAATGCGTCCAGCGTGGGCTGCACCGCCACACCCGAGCCCGCACCACGCGGATAACGCACAGCCACCGGATGGTTCTGCGCAAAGGCACTGCAGAGCAACTGCCGGCATTCGTTTTCGTCCGACGGACAGGCAACACTCAGATTGGGAATACACCGCAGATAGGCGATGTCATAGGCCCCGGCGTGGGTGGCACCATCTGCTCCCACCAGGCCGGCGCGGTCCAGCGCAAACACCACTGGCAGGTTCTGGATCGCCACGTCATGGATCAGCTGGTCGTAGCCGCGCTGCAGAAAGGTCGAATAGATCGCCAGCACCGGCTTCAGGCCCTCGCAGGCGAGGCCAGCCGCGAAGGTAACCGCATGCTGTTCGGCAATGCCCACGTCGAAGTAACGCCCGGGATAACGTTTTTCAAACTCCACCATGCCGGAGCCTTCGCGCATCGCCGGGGTAATGCCCACCAGACGCTTGTCAACGGCCGCCATGTCACACAACCACTGGCCAAAAACCTGCGTAAACGTGGTCTTGGCGGGGGCAGCGGGCTGCTGCAGACCCACCGCCGGATCAAACTTGCCGGGACCGTGGTACGCCACCGGGTCCACTTCAGCGAGTTTGTAGCCCTGCCCTTTTTTGGTGACCACATGCAGAAACTGCGGTCCGGACAGGTGTTTGATGTTTTCCAGCGTAGGAATCAGCGATTCCAGGTCATGCCCGTCAATCGGGCCGGTGTAGTTGAAGCCGAACTTTTCGAACAGCGTTGCGGGCACCACCATGCCTTTGGCAGTTTCCTCAAACCGTTTGGCCAGCTCGAACAGCGGCGGCGCGCCCTTGAGCACCGACTTGCCCACGTTCTTGGCGGCCGAATAAAACTGCCCGGTCATGAGCTGTGCGAGATAGCGGTTGAGTGCACCCACCGGCGGGCTGATACTCATGTCGTTATCGTTCAGCACCACCAGCAAGTTGCAATCGGCCACACCGGCATTGTTGAGCGCCTCGAACGCCATGCCGGCCGTGAGCGCGCCGTCTCCGATAACCGCGACTGCACGCCGGTCTTCACCCTTGATCTTTGCCGCCAGCGCCATGCCCAGTGCAGCCGAAATAGAGGTGCTGGAATGCGCCGTGCCAAACGCATCGTGCGGGCTTTCGCCGCGCTGGGGGAAACCGCTCAAGCCCCCCAATTGCCGCAGCGAACCCATGCGTTCACGCCGACCCGTAAGGATTTTGTGTGGGTAGGTCTGGTGGCCCACATCCCACACCAGGCGGTCGTGCGGCGTGTTGAAGACATAGTGCAAGGCGACGGTCAGCTCGACAGTGCCCAGATTGGAGCTCAGGTGCCCACCGGTCCTGGCCACACTGGCTAGCAGGAAAGCGCGCAACTCGTCTGCCAGTACCCCCAGTTGCGCACGCGGCAAACGCCGCAGTTCGGAGGGGTCGGATATTTTCTGCAGCAGCGGATAAGAGGAATCAGGCATTAATTTCTCATGCTAATCAATAGGACCGGTCGACCACCATACCGGCAAGTGCGCGCAGCGCCTGCGGCTCGGGCAAGTCACTGCGCGAAAGCGCCCGCATAGCGTCTTGCAGCAACTCTCGCGCATAGGCGCGGGAGCGGTCCAGGCCAAGGATGGAGACGTAGGTGGGTTTGTTGGCCAGAGCATCCTTGCCGGCCGTCTTGCCCAGCGCGACAGACTCGGCCGTCACGTCCAGAATATCGTCCACCACCTGGAACGCCAAACCGATGGCCGCGCCATACGCCGCCAGGGCGGCAAGTTGCGCAGCGGACGGCGCGCCACAGGCAGCACCCATCAAGACGCTGCCCTGCAGCAGGGCGCCAGTCTTGAGCTGGTGCATGGTGCGCAGTTGCTCTTCAGTCAGCGAGTGGCCTACGCTGGCCAGATCAATCGCTTGTCCTCCGGCCATACCGGCGCTGCCAGCGGCCCGGGCCAGCAGCCGACACAGGTCTGCCTGCATGGCTGCGGGAACTTCCCCGCCTTCAGGGGTGAGTAGCGCAAACGCCAGCGCCTGCAATGCATCACCGGCCAACAGGGCTGTGGCTTCGCCGAACCGCACATGCACCGTTGCTTTGCCACGGCGCAACACATCGTTGTCCATACATGGCATGTCGTCGTGGACCAGTGAGTAGGCATGGATCAGCTCTACCGCACAGGCCGCGCGCATGGCACCGCCTCGGTTGCCTTGCACCGCCTCGCAGGCGGCAAGCACCAGCAACGGGCGCAGGCGTTTGCCACCATCGAGCACCGCGTAGCGCATGGCCTGCACCAGGTCGTCCGGAGCCCCATGGTCAAGCCCGGCTGGCGCGTCGACCGTCACCCAGGCCTCCAGCGCGCGTTCGATGTTGTGCAGGTGCCGTTCCGACCACTTTGCCAGGTCAAAGCCAAGCGTCGTCGGGCTCGCCACGAGAGCTGCTACTCGGGTGTCCATGTCTTGAGCGCGCCTGCCTCCAGCACCTTGATCTGGCCCTCTACAGCTTCCAGCTTGCCACGGCAGAACTGGAGCAGTTCGGCCCCGCGCTGGTAACCGGTCAACAACTGGTCCAACGGCATGTCGCCAGACTCCAATTTGCCCACTAGTTGCTCCAGCTCAAGCAGCGCTGCCTCGTAGGTGGCTGGCGTGGCCGCATTTGCGGTCGTAACGGGGGCCTTGGGCATCGGGTGTCTGATTGGGAAAAAAGTGCATTTTAGGCGCTCAACAGGGCTCCAAGCTCTGCCCGGACGCAGCCCTGGTGTCAGCCATTGCCGCGCCGGAAGGCAACCATCTCGCGAATCACGATATCCGGCGTGTTCGTATTGCGCCGCGTTTCCCGGATCAGTTTGACAGCAAACCCCAGATCCGGCTGGTACCAGAAGCTTGACTTCACCCGGTTGCCGTTCTGCCACTGGAAGATGTAGTCCACGCGGTATGCATCGAACGTACCCATCGGAACTGTGACTTTCTCGCGCGCCGTGATCCTGGCCTCAATATCAACCCAGCTGCCGGAGCCATTCTTGGCCGTGACAATCGACCGCGCGCTCCACTTCTTGCCGACTTGAAACGTACCCCCCGGCGCGGTCGGCCACGGAGGGTCGTACCGTCCATTGGGGTCACTTGTGACAAATCCATCAAGATTCACGCGCGAAGACACCGGCATGCCCGTTATCGTGCCCTCCAGTTCATCGGCTGATATCCGGTTTATGACGGCCGTCGCCCTGTTTGTTACCAAGCCGGTCAAACCGTCCTTGTAGACAAGGTCGTATTGGTCGCCCACCCGGTAACGGGCTGCCGCAGGTGCCTGCACTTCGCCGGTGCGGTCGGCCTGTGCGACCACCTTGGCCACATCCAGCCGCTCCAGCCGCGCCTGCGCCAGTTCGCTGATATTGCCGTTCGGATACTTCTGCAAGAAGGCGTAGTAGTCCTCTGCCCGTTTGCTGTCCCTGATCTTGTCCCAGTCGCTCTTTTCCTGGCCAAACGCGAGTTCGCGGGTCTTTTCGTCCGGTTTCGCCACCGCCATCACCTTGCCCGTATTGAAGTAGAAATCATCCTCCAGGCTGGTCGACTCCCAGGGAATCTGCCGACCCTGGCTCTGTTTGCGCACCTGAAAACGCACCCGTTTGAACACATCCTCGATCTTGGCGGCGGGTTTCTTCAACTCTTCGAGCAGGAACTGGGTGTACAGGCCGTTGCCACTTCGCACGTCACCGTCTTCTGCCACGTTGCCCGGTGCGGTGGCGAACGCCAGAAAGGTACCGGGCGGCGCGTCGAGCTGGGCCAGTCCTTTGCCGGATCCGGTCGCCGCAAACG
>JANOCN010000421.1:0-1713 GCA_031412185.1 Betaproteobacteria bacterium
CTCCTGCTTTGATGGGGTCTACGTGACCGGTGACATCACCGCCGACGACATCGCGCGCATGGGTGCCAGCCGTGTCACCGCCGACGAAGGCGAGGAAGACACGTCCCGTCTGGCGCTTCCCAACCATGTTGAATAACGATGACTGACAAGACCTTGCAAGGCGACCTGCATATCGACACATTGGCCGTACATGTAGGTGTGGACCGCAGCCAGTACGGCGAAAACTCCGAGGCCCTTTATCTGACCAGTGGTTATGTGCAGCCCGATGCAGCCACTGCCGCACGCCGCTTCGCCGGTGAAGAGGAGGGCTACACCTACGGGCGCTACGGCAACCCCACGGTCTCCAGCATGGAACAGCGGCTGGCAGCACTCGAGGGCGCGCAGGCCTGCATTTCCACGTCCAGTGGCATGTCGGCGGTGTTGATGATGATCATGGGTTTGCTCAAGGCGGGTGACCACATCATCTGCTCGCGCTCCATGTTCGGGTCAACAATCAAATTGGTGGGCGACTTTGCGCGCTATGGCGTCCAGAGCAGTTTTGTGTCGCAGACCGATATCGCCGAGTGGCAGGCTGCGATCCGGCCCAACACGAGGCTGCTGTTTGCCGAAACGCCGACCAACCCGCTGACCGACGTGTGTGACATCCGCGCGCTGGCCGACATGGCCCACAATGCGGGCGCGTTGCTGGCCGTGGACAACTGCTTTTGTTCACCCGCATTGCAGCGTCCGATCTCGCTGGGTGCCGACCTGGTTATGCACTCTGGTACCAAATACCTCGACGGGCAGGGCCGTATTGTGGCGGGGGCTCTGTGTGGCACCCAGCAGCAGATAACGGAAGTATTCCTGCCCGTGTTGCGCAGTGCCGGTATGACGCTGGCACCGTTCAACGCCTGGGTTGTGCTCAAAGGCCTGGAGACCCTGGCGATCCGCATGCAGGCGCAGTCCCAGCGCGCAATGGCGCTTGCCACGTGGCTCCAAGAGCAGTCGCAGGTGGCGCGGGTCTATTACCCGGCGCTGGCGACCCATCCGCAGCACGCACTGGCCATGGCCCAACAGTCCGGGCAGGGCGGCGCGGTGCTGTCGTTCGATGTGCGCTCGGCCGACCCGGCGCAGGCGCGCACGCGTGCGTTCGCGGTGCTTGATGCGGTGCGTACGGCGTCGTTGTGTACCAACCTGGGCGACGTGAAGACGCTGGTGTCGCACCCTGCGAGCACGTCCCACGGAAGGCTGACCGAAGTGCAGCGCCAGGCTGCAGGCATCGGGCAGGGGCTGATCCGGGTGTCGGTCGGTCTGGAAAACGTGGGCGACCTGCAGACCGACCTGGCGCGTGCACTCGCTGCAGCGTCCGGTGGAGAGTGACCATGACTCGCAGGGTACGTACGCGCATTGCGCCGTCGCCGACCGGCTTTCTGCACCTGGGCACGGCGCGGACAGCTCTGTTCTCGTGGGCTTATGCACGCCACTTTGGTGGAGACTTCATCCTGCGCATCGAAGACACCGATGTGGCGCGCTCGACGCAAGAAGCGGTGGACCAGATCATCGCAGCCATGCGCTGGCTCAAGCTTGACTACAACGAGGGCCCGTTCTACCAGATGCAGCGGCTCGAGCGGTATGCCGCAGTTATCGCAGGCATGTTGAACGACGGCACGGCCTACCACTGTTATTGCCAGCCGGCCGAGCTCGACGCGATGCGCGAAGCGCAACGGGAACGTG
>JANOCN010000422.1:0-2298 GCA_031412185.1 Betaproteobacteria bacterium
AGCTCAATTACGATGCACCTAACTGTTCTTTAAGGTAAACACCATTAAGATAGGCAAAGCTTCCTAAATCGCGCCGGTAACGGCGCAAAACAGCCAGGCTGCGACGGCCCGCAATGCGCAGGCGAATCCGTCCGTTGCAAAAACCGACCGCAAGACGCCCGGAGTGGGGGTAACCGTTTCCGAACTTGCCCGCACCATGGAGCAGAGCGCCGACGCACCCGAAGTAGACATGGATAAGGTCAATGCCGTGCGCCAGGCGATTGAGCAGAAGACGTATGTGGTAAACGCCGGAGCCATCGCCGACAAATTGCTTGCCAACGCCCGCGAAATGCTGAACCGGACCAAGTCCTGAGCAGCGCCTGATATCCTCCCCCCAGCCTTATTGGAGATTTGTGCCCCAGCAGCCCGACCCATCGCCTGCAGTCCTGGCGTGCCTTTCGCGGGCTGAAGGTTGTATGCTGGCGGTCTCGCATGCGCTGGTGCAAGGTGAGCCTGATCTGCTGGAGGCGGCCTCGCGTGCGCTGCAACAATCTGCCCAAACCTTGTCTGACGCCTGCCTGGCAGCGCCCGGTATTGTCGATAAAGGGCTTAAACAGCGGCTCGGGGCTGTGGCGCAGGGTATGGCTTTGCAACGCGAAGCCTGTATCCGGCGTCTTGCGGTGGTCGAGCGCGCACTACACGGTGTGATTCCGGCTACCCGCCCGTCCACCTACGGTACTGCTACCCGTCCCTACACACGGGATGGGCAGCAAAGCGGGATGTTGCGCGGATATTCCTGACTTGATTGCTGACTCACGGCGCGCATTTGGCGCGTCAATCAGCGGGCATGCATCTTCTCGAGAATTTCAATGCGCGCGCATCTTGGCGCGCAGGCGCGCAATCGACTGGCTGTGCAGCTGGCACACCCGGGACTCGGTAACGCCCAGTACCGCAGCGATTTCTTTCAGGTTCATGTCCTGCTCGTAGTACATGCTCATCACATACTGCTCGCGTTCAGGCAATGTCTTTATCGCCCCGACCAGAGACTCGCGCAGGCGCTGGTCGCGCAGCAGCTCCATCGGGTCGCCGTTGTCGCCATCGGTTTCGTGGCGATCCAGAAAGTTGTCGTCGTCTTCCCCGCCGCGGGTCATGTCTTCCAGGTACACCAACTGCGTACCTCGCACCTTGCCCAGCAGGGTCTGGTAATCGACCAGGCTCATGCCCAACTCGCGCGCAATTTCGGATTCGAGCGGGCTGCGCCCGAGCTGGTGCTCGAGCCGCCGCAATGCCTGCTCGATATCTTTCTGGCTCTTGCGCGAGCCACGCGACATCCAGTCGTTCTCGCGCAGCTCGTCAATCATGGCACCACGGATGCGTTGGGTGGCGAAGGTCTCGAACTGCACACCCTGGGCCACCTCGTAGCGCGACAACGCCTCCGACAGGCCGATAAGGCCGACCTGGATCAGGTCATCCACCTGCACGCTGGCCGGCAGCTTGGCCATCATGTGGTGCGCCAGTTTGCGCACCAGCGGCTGGTACTGGCGAATCAGGTTGTCACGGTCGAGTTGGCCCTTGGCGGTATACATCAATAACTCCCCACACCCTGGCAGCCCAGCGTTCGCAAGCTGTCCAGGCGCAGGCCGATGGTAATCCACCCTGGCACCAGGAGCCTACCCATTGAGCCGCCCCGCGCCTTGTGGCTGTTGCTCGGGGTGCATGAAGAAAAAGCCGAGGTCGGCCGCTTTGGGGTCGAAAGCCGACTTGCCGGCCGCACGCATCGACTGGCTCACCAGATCAGCGGCGTTGGCGGGCTCCCAGTCCTGCGGCACCTTCTGTCCAGTGGTGACACCGCGCAACAACAACTGGTGGCGGATCGCCACATCCAGCGCAGGCCCGAGCTTGACGGCCTCGTCGATCTTGGACAAGACTGCCTGTTGCACCTGACTGGTCTTGAATGCTGCCACCACTTCATCCAGCGTATCGCCGTGGGTGCCGGCGTTGAGCACCAGCAGGCGTTGCACACCGGGCAGGTCGAGCAAGCCTTGCGCGTCTTCCTTGCGTGGGTCGCGTGGTGCCAGACCGGTCGTATCGATCAATACCATGCGTTTGCCCGCCAGCAGGCCCAGCAGATCCTGCAGGGCAGCGCGGTCGTGTGCCAGATGGGCAACGATACCCAGATTTCGACCGTGTTCGCGCAGTTGTTCATGGCCACCGACCCGGTGGCTGTCCAGCGTGATCAACCCCACACTGGCTGCACCATGGGTAGCCGCGCACAGGCCCGCCAGTTTGGCGGCGGTGGTGGTCTTGCCCACACCGGTG
>JANOCN010000423.1:0-1637 GCA_031412185.1 Betaproteobacteria bacterium
CGCCGCCCTGTTAAATGCAAACCATCGCCCTGCACCTGCCTCAATTCCACCCGGTTGCGCAAAACAACGCGTGGTGGGGTGCGGGTTTTACCGAGTGGACGAACGTAGCCAAAGCGCAGCCGGTGGTGCCGGGGCACTACCAACCCCATCTGCCGGCCGACCTGGGTTTTTATGACTTGCGTCTGGCCGAGACGCGTGCGGCGCAGGCGGCGCTGGCCCAACGATACGGTGTGTCGGGGTTCTGTTATTACCACTACTGGTTTACCGGCGAGCGTATTCTGGAGCGCCCGGTCAACGAGATTGTGGCGCTGGGCGAGCCCGACTTTCCGTTTTGCCTGTGCTGGGCCAACGAGAACTGGACGCGCACCTGGGACGGCCGCTCGGGCCAGGTGCTGCTGGCACAAAACTACAGCGACGCAGACGACCAGCGGCATATCGAGGCGCTGATTCCGTATTTTTCAGACCGGCGCTACATCCGGGTCGATGGCCGCCCGCTTTTTCTGGTGTACCGCACCGAGCTCATGCCCGACCCGCGCCGCACGGCAGACATATGGCGCAAGGCCGCACAGCGGGCCGGGTTGGGAGATTTGTTTCTGGTGCGGGTCGAGGGTTTTGTGCAGGATCTGGACCCGGCATCGATTGGTTTTGACGCGGCGCTGGAGTTCGCGCCCGACTGGCAGCGCGTGGGGCAAATACACTTCAGCCGATGGCAACACGTTTTGAGTTATCTCGGCTTGTTTCCCAAGGGTTACTTCGAGCACCGCTTTGCCGACTACCGCAAGATGGTCGCCCAGATACTGGCCAAGCCGGAGCCGGCGTACGCGCGCTACCGCTGTGTCACGCCCGGTTTCGACAACTCGGCCCGGCGCAGACAAGAAGCCACCATCTTTTTGCACAGCACCCCCGATGCCTACGAGGCATGGCTGGCCGAGATGGCGCGCCGCGAGCTCGCCAACAGCCGCCCAGCCAACCAGAAGCTGGTGTTTATCAACGCCTGGAACGAATGGGCCGAGGGCAATCACCTGGAGCCGGACCAGAAATGGGGGCATGCGTACCTGGAGGCTACCCAGCGTGCGCTTGTGTCCGCCAGCCAGCCGGCCGACCCGCACGCCAACTTGCACGCCGATCTGCCGGGTAGCCTCGATGTCTCCTGAGCCCTTGCTCGCCATCGTCATCCCCGCGTACAAGCCGGATTTTCTGGACGCCACGCTGCGCTCCATTGCCAGCCAGCAGCCTGGCGGCTTTCGGGTCTATGTGGGCGACGACGCCAGCCCGGCCGACCTGCAGCGTATCTGCCAGCCCTATGCGAGCCAGCTCGACCTGCGCTTTACCCGCTTCGACGCCAACCTCGGGCAGCAGAGCCTGGTGGCCCACTGGAACCGCAGCGTGCGGCTGTCCACCGAGCCGTGGGTATGGTTGTTCAGCGATGACGACATCATGGAGCCTGGCTGTGTGCAGCGCGTGCTGGAGGCCATCCGGTCCGAGGGCGACCAATTCGACCTGTTCCATTTCAACGTGACTGCCATCGACGCGCAAGGCGCTGTTTTGCGCCAGGAGCCGGAGTTTCCGTCGGTCATCGCAGCCGAGCAGTTTGCCGCAGCGCGCCTGCGCTTCGAGCTGGCCAGTTATGCGCCTGA
>JANOCN010000424.1:0-3853 GCA_031412185.1 Betaproteobacteria bacterium
GGCATGGCGGTGTTGTTCTCTGCATTTACCGGTGCTCCACCCAGTTCGCAGAGGTAGGCAGCCCGTTTAAGCGGATCTTTCAGGCGCTGGTAGGCCTCGTTGATACGCACCGACCATTGCATCGCCAGGCGCTGCGCTGCAGCCCCCTGCGCCGCAAATTTGTCAGGGTGCGCTTCGCGCTGCAGTTCCTTCCAGCGCGCATCGATTGCGGCGCGGTCCTGCGCAAACTGCTGGGGTACATCAAACAACACGAAATCACTGGAAGCCAGCGTTATCTGCTTCTCAATCACGGCCGCGCCCTCCATACCCACCACGCAGCAAGCTCACACCCTAAACGACTCACCGCAGCCGCACTTGTCGCGTTCGTTTGGGTTGTTGAAACGGAAGCCTTCGTTGAGGCCTTCGCGCACATAGTCGAGCTGCGTGCCGTCGATGTAGGCCAGGCTTTTCGGGTCTACCAACACCTTGACGCCATGTTCTTCAAAAACCGTGTCCTCACGGGCCAACTCGTCCACGTACTCCAGCGTATACGCCAGACCGGAGCAGCCGGTGGTTTTGACGCCCAGTCGCACCCCTACCCCTTTTCCGCGTTTGGCCAGGTACCGGGTGACATGCCGCGCGGCGGCTTCAGATAGCGTGACAGGCATGTTCAGTGCGCGTGCTTCTTCTTGTAGTCTTCGACTGCCGCCTTGATTGCATCTTCGGCCAGGATGGAGCAGTGAATCTTGACCGGCGGCAAAGCCAGCTCTTCCGCGATCTGGCTGTTCTTCAGCGCCGCCGCCTGGTCCAGTGTCTTGCCCTTCACCCATTCGGTGACCAGCGATGACGACGCAATCGCCGAGCCACATCCATAGGTCTTGAAGCGTGCGTCTTCAATCACACCCGTGGTCGGGTTGACCCTGATCTGCAGTTTCATGACGTCGCCGCAGGCCGGCGCGCCGACCATGCCGGTGCCTACCGCGTCGTCGCCCTTGTCGAACGAGCCGACATTACGTGGGTTTTCGTAATGGTCTACAACTTTTTCAGAATATGCCATGGGGTTACCTCTCGAAAAATGGAGCGTGCTTCAGTGCGCCGCCCACTGGATGGTGCTGATATCGATGCCGTCCTGGTACATCTCCCACAACGGGCTCAGATCACGCAGTTTGGCGACGTTGCGCTTGATGGTATCGACGGCGTAGTCAATTTCTTCTTCGGTGGTGTAGCGGCCAATCGTCATGCGCAGGCTGCTGTGCGCGAGCTCATCGCTGCGCCCCAGCGCGCGCAGCACGTAACTCGGCTCTAGGCTGGCGGAGGTACAGGCCGAACCACTCGACACGGCAAGCCCCTTGATGCCCATGATCAGCGACTCGCCTTCCACATAATTGAAGCTCATGTTCAGGTTGTGCGGCACACGTTTTTCAAGGTGCCCATTGATGAACACCTGTTCGACATCTTTCAACCCCGCCAACATGCGGTCATGCAGAGCCTGGATGCGGATGTTTTCTGCGCCCATTTCGGCTTTCGCAATCCGGTATGCCTCGCCCATACCGACAATCTGGTGCGTTGGCAAAGTGCCCGAACGCATGCCGCGCTCGTGCCCTCCGCCATGCATTTGCGCCTCGATGCGGATGCGAGGTTTGCGACGTACATACAAGGCACCGATACCCTTGGGTCCGTAGGTCTTGTGGGACGTGAGGCTCATCAGATCGACCGGCAGCGAAGCCAGATCCACCGTAACACGCCCAGTTGCCTGCGCTGCGTCCACATGGAAAATCACACCTTTTGCGCGGCAGATGGCACCAATCGCCGCTATGTCCTGGATCACACCAATCTCGTTGTTGACAAACATCACACTGGCGAGAATCGTGTCCGGTCGGATAGCCGCCTTGAAGACTTCCAGGTCAAGCAATCCATCGCTTTGCACATCAAGATACGTCACTTCGAAACCCTGGCGCTCCAGCTCACGACAGGTGTCCAGAACCGCCTTGTGTTCGGTCTTCACCGTAATAATGTGCTTGCCTTTGGTTTTGTAGAAACCCGCAGCCCCCTTGAGCGCCAGGTTGTTGGATTCGGTCGCACCTGACGTCCAGACAATCTCGCGCGGGTCCGCGCCCACCAGTTCTGCCACATACGTACGGGCCTTTTCCACCGCCTCTTCTGCCTCCCATCCCCAGGCGTGGCTACGCGATGCAGGGTTGCCAAAATGCTGGCGCAACCAAGGCACCATGGCGTCAACCACCCGCTCGTCGCACGGGTTGGTGGCGCTGTAGTCCATGTAAATCGGGAAATGGGGCGTTGTTTCCATGGCTGGCTCGCTAAAGGCTCGCTAAATCGGTCTTGGGCTGACTGGTCGGAATTCAGGGCTTCGAGAACGCGTTGCCGAGTGCGAAGACTGAATTGGGTGCGTTGATGCGGATCGGCTTGGCCACCGGCATGGCGGAAATCGCACGTTTCACGTGTGGCTTGTTCTCGATCTGCAGGCCTTTGGCAAGCTGCTCGTCAACCAGCTTCTGCAGCGAAACAGAATCCAGGAACTCGACCATGCGCACGTTCAGCGACGCCCACAGGTCGTGCGTCATGCAGCGTGCGCCTTCGCCCTGGCAATTTTCCTTGCCAGCGCATTGGGTCGCGTCAATCGGTTCGTCCACCGACACAATAATGTCCGCGACGGTGATTTCGGACGCTTTGCGCGCCAGCGTGTAGCCGCCGCCCGGCCCACGCGTGGACTCGACCAGCTCATGCCGACGCAGCTTGCCGAAAAGCTGCTCCAGGTACGAAAGAGAAATTTGCTGGCGCTGGCTGATAGCCGCCAGCGTTACCGGACCGTTGCTCTGGCGCAGGCCTAAATCAATCATTGCGGTCACTGCGAACCGGCCTTTGGTTGTAAGACGCATTGCAAACTCCTTGGGTTTGGTTTGACTATTGATCAACGCACCACAGCATTTCAGGCCAGCTGGTGCACCTTCACTTTGTTCCACGAGCCACTTTGGCTCTTTCTGGACACGCAAGTTCGAGCGGTTGTTGACTGATTAGTTCAAGTATAACCAGAACCCTAGCAATTTGCTCGGGTAAGTAGACTGACCAGTCACAAACGCCGCTTTGTCGCCTCGGCGGTGATCGGCACGACGTTGTCCACCCCCGCAGCACCAAAGGCGCGCTTCTTCAAAACGGCCAGTTGGTCTCGAACTTGCGCCGCCTGCTCGAAGGCCAGGTTCCGTGCGTGGTCCAGCATGAGTTTCTCCAACCGTTTGATCTCGCGACCCACATCTTTCTCGCTCATGTCTTCCACCTTGGCGCGTTGCATGGCGTCCTGCTCCAACCGCTCCAGCTCGCGCCCGGCCTTCTCGCTGTAGACCCCATCAATCAGGTCGCGCACGTTTTTGACGATGCTGCGTGGCGTAATACCCTTCTCAAGATTGTGGGCAACCTGGCGCGCCCGGCGCCGCTCGGTCTCACCAATGGCCCGTGCCATCGAGTCGGTAGTCCGGTCGGCGTACAGGATTGCGCGGCCACTCAGGTTGCGCGCCGCGCGGCCGATAGTCTGAATCAGGCTGCGTTCCGAACGCAGAAAACCCTCCTTGTCAGCGTCAAGGATCGCCACCAGCGACACCTCCGGGATATCGATACCCTCGCGCAACAGATTGATACCCACCAGCACGTCAAAAGCGCCAAGGCGCAAGTCACGCAGGATTTCCACCCGCTCCACGGTGTCCACATCACTGTGCAGGTAACGCACCTTGACACCGTTGTCGGTCAGGTAGTCGGTGAGCTGCTCGGCCATGCGTTTGGTGAGGGTGGTAATCAGCACCCGTTCGTGTTTTTCGACCCGGATGCGGATCTCCTGCAGCACGTCGTCCACCTGGTGGGTAGC
>JANOCN010000425.1:0-3976 GCA_031412185.1 Betaproteobacteria bacterium
TTGCGTGTCAATCTGGACGGTGTTTTTTTTGTGAGCCAGCGCGTCGCCCCCGGCATGAAGGCACGCGGGTTCGGGCGCATCGTCAATGTGTCTTCCTACGGTGCCAAGACCGGTGGCCTGTCGCCACTGCCGGCCTACGCAGCGAGCAAGGGCGGCGTGATTTCGCTGACCTTCAGTTTTGCCCGCGAATACGCGCCATTCGGTGTGACCTGCAATGCGATTGCCCCGACCTTCGTGAAGACCCAGATGTTGACAGAACAGGTCAGCGCCGAGCGCCAGGCCGAGCTGCGCCAGAAGATACCGGTGGGTCGGTTCTGCGAACTCGACGAGTTCGCGCACTGTGTGCTGTTCCTGGCCCATCCCAAAAGCGGATTCATCACCGGTGAAGTGCTTGACCTGAATGGTGGTCTGCAATTTGACTGATGCCACGGTGAACACCAACGTTGAGTTGGGCAATCGGTCTTTGCGCTTCATCGCGGCGCGGGGCGTCGCTTGTCCCAACTATGCCCGTAGTGGGCCGCCCGGTGTCGTGCACCTCGGGCTGGGCGCCTTCCACCGCGCCCACCAGGCACTCGTGTTCGACCGGCTGCTGGCAAGTGGTGACAGGCGCTGGGGCGTCCTCGGTGTTGGCATGCGCAATCCGGCGCTGGTCGCGGCGCTGAGGGCGCAAGATGGCTTGTACAGCGTGCAACTGGCCAGCGCCGAGGGCCGCCACTGGCAGGTAAGCGGTGCGGTCTGGAGTAGCTGCCTGGCCACGCGCGAACGCCATTTGGTGGTAGCGGCGCTGACGGCGGCCAGCACGCGCTGGGTTACATTGACTGTGACAGAAAAGGCCTATGGCCCGGACCTGGCAGACCTGCTGGTTGAGGGTTTGGCGGCGCGTCGGCGCGCGGGTTTAAGGGGTCTCACACTGGCAAGTTGCGACAACCTGCAAGGCAATGGCCGGGTATTGCAGGCGCTGTGTTGTCAGCGTGCGCAGCTGCGCCAAGACGATCTGGACGCCTGGATCGATGCCGAGTGTGCGTTTCCCAACAGCATGGTGGACCGCATTGTTCCGGCTGCTTGCGCTGTCGTCATGCAGCAGGCGCAGGGCGCCCTTGGTGCAACCGATAACGCGGCTCTGCGCACTGAGGCGTTCTGGGAATGGGTGATAGAAAGACGCTTCGTTGACGACACCGACGCTTCGACACTGGCAGCGGCCGGGGTGAAAGTGGTGGGCAGTGTGCGCCCTTTTGAAGACGCCAAGCTGCGCCTGCTCAACGGTAGCCACTCGGCCATGGCCTGCATTGGCGCTGTCGCGGCTTTGCCGGTGGTCAGCGATTGCGTTCAACAGCCGACCGTACGCCAGTTTGTTCACCAACTGATGACTTGTGAAGTTGGACCGCTGCAGGAGCGGCAGGATTGGCCCGACTACCGGGATGCCCTGATGGCGCGTTTTGCCAACCCGTACCTGCAACACAGCGTGCACCAGATCGCCAGCGACAGCTCGCTCAAGATCGCGCTTCGTTGGGTGCCAGCTGCGCTGGATGCACTGAACGCCGGGCGGTCCATCACGCGGCTGGCATTTTGCGCTGCTGCCTGGATGCGTTATTGCCTCGGCGTGGACGAACTCGGCCAGCCCTACCCTTTGTCGGACCCGAGCGCAGAAACGCTGCTAGCTGGGGCGCGCGCAAGCGCCACCAATGCCAGTGCGACCTTCGACACCTTGGGGTGCCTGCGGCCTGTGTGGGGCGACCAATTGCCGCGCAATTCGTCATGGCGGTCGCTCGTCATCACACACCTTGAGGCGATTCGATCGCATGGGATCATTGCGAGCGCCACCCCACTGCTCGATAGGCAGCACTAGTACCCGATACGCCTTTCACGCTGGAGAAATCAATGTTGCAAAGCTGGAGATGGTTTGGCCCGAATGACCCTGTATCGTTGCGCGAGATACGCCAGGCCGGGGTGACGGACGTGGTTACTTCCCTGCACCACATCGCCTGTGGTGACGACTGGCCGGAGGAGGAGATCCGCAAGCGGGTGCGTGCCATTGAATGGGACGAGGGAAGACAACAGTCCACCGGTTTGCGCTGGGGCATGGTGGAGAGTTTGCCGATCCATGAAGACATCAAGACGCGTTCGGGCAACTACGCGCACTACATCGAGATCTACAAAAACAACGTGCGCAAGCTTGGCGCGCAGGGTGTACGTGCTATTTGCTACAACTTCATGCCAGTGCTCGATTGGGCACGCACCGACCTGTACATCACGCAGGCGGACGGCAGCACCATCTCCGGCTGCAACATCGATGCCTTCGTCGCGTTCGACCTGTTTGAACTGCGTCGCCCCGGCGCCGAGGCCGACTATTCGCCGTTCGCTATTGCCTGCGCCCGGACGTTCTACGATGGGCTGAGCGCACAGGCCCGGACTGAACTACGCGACTGCATCCTGCTTGGGCTACCAGGCACCGTGGAAGGCCTTGACCCCGCCGAGTTCCTGCGCAGGCTGCAACGCTACCGGCACATCGACGCCGACCATTTGCGTCAGAACCTGTACGACTTCCTGAACGCCATCATGCCCGACTGTGAAGCGTCGGGCGTGAAGATGTGCATCCACCCGGACGACCCCGCCTATCCAGTGTTCGGCATCCCGCGTATCCTCAGCCGCAGTGAAGACGTAAAACGCCTGTTCGAGGCCGTGCCCTCCCCCAACTCGGGTCTGACTTTGTGTACCGGGTCGTTCGGCAGTTGCATCCACAACGACCCGGCGCAGATGCTGGAGCAATTTGCCGATCGGGTCTACTTTGTGCACTTTCGCAACGTGACACACGTACCAGGCAAGGAGGGATCGTTTTACGAATCCAACCATTTGTTCGGCTCGGTTGACATGCCGCGGGCCATGAAAGCCCTGATCTCCGAAGAAGAGCGCCGCAAGGCTGCTGGCATCGCGGACTGGGGCATACCGGTGCGGCCAGACCACGGCAAGCTGATGGACGGAGACAAAGACAGTGGCTCCTACCCTGGCTACTCACGGACCGGGCGAATGATCGGGCTGGCAGAATTACGCGGACTCGAGGTCGGCATCAGACATGCCATGGGACTGGAGATAGCTTGATCGCTCGGGACGGCAGCGCCGAGCTCGCGCGCTGGTGCCCGCTACAGCATCAAAGCGAGACTGGCTTCCAGGTGTTCTGACGGCAAGCGCTTGAATCCTGATCGCGCGAAGCGGTGCAAGCGGCCGACCGCAAACGCGGTAAGCGCAGACGCCAGCACCTGCGCGTCCACACTGGGTGTGGCCGAGCCGTTGACGTCGGTGGTGCTGCGCAGGCTCTGTTTGAGGGTAGTCTCGATCTTGTCGAAAAACTGGTTCATGCGCTGCTGCAAACGTTCGTTCTCGAACACCAGTGCGTCGCCCACCATGACCCGCGTCATGCCGGGGTTCTTCTCTGCAAATTGCAACAACAACACGACTACTTTGGCAGCATTCCTGGTACCGGCAGAGGGGTCCGCAACGGATACTCCGGGTTCGCGTTCGGCGATCTGATTCACCAGCGAAAAAACGCTGTTCTCGATAAACTCGATCAACCCTTCGAACATCTGCGCCTTGCTGGCGAAGTGGCGGTACAACGCAGCTTCGCTGACCGAGAGCCGCGCGGCCAGCGCGGCGGTGGTGATGCGTTCTGCGCCTGGTTGCTCCAGCATGGATGCCAGCGCCTGCAGTATCTGCACCCTGCGTTCACCAGGCTTGGGCCGCTTGCGCAGCACGGCAGGCACATCGCCATGCGCGTCGGCGGTGCTGGGGCTGGTGTGGTCGTCTTGCATGGCGGCGGGAGAGTGATTTTTTATTCTCGCACACCGCAACCTAGGGTTTTACCGGAGCTAAAGCGCGCTTTAGGCGCCCAACAGGCTCCTAGTGCGAGCGGATCATGGTGCCGTAGGCTTGGTCGGTCAATATCTCCAGCAGCAGCGCGTGCGGCACACGGCCGTCAATGATG
>JANOCN010000426.1:0-3057 GCA_031412185.1 Betaproteobacteria bacterium
ACGGCGCGACTCGTGACGCTCCGTCGCGATGATACGCAGACCCCCAACTGCCGTCACACTTTCATGATCAATGGCCCACTGGGCGCGCAGCTTGGCTACTTGTTGTGCCTGGGCGCCAGCGTCGAGCGCGGCATCGGACTCTATCGCCTGCACCAGTTTCTCGACGTTTCCACCCAGCACAATGTCGGTGCCGCGCCCGGCCATATTGGTGGCGATCGTCACCATCTTTGGGCGCCCGGCCTGTGCCACGATGTCGGCCTCGCGCGCATGTTGCTTCGCATTCAATACCTGATGTGGCAGCTTCTCCTGGTCCAGCAGCTGGGAGATTATTTCCGAGTTCTCGATCGAGGTGGTTCCAACCAGCACTGGCTGGCCACGCTCGTGGCACTCACGAATGTCCTTGATCGCGGCTTCGTATTTTTCCCGCGTTGTCTTGTACACGCGATCTAGCTGGTCGTCGCGCCTGCTCGGCCGGTTGTGCGGCATGACAACCGTTTCAAGGCCGTATATCTCCTGGAACTCATAGGCTTCGGTGTCGGCGGTGCCAGTCATGCCGGCCAGCTTTCCGTAGAGCCGGAAATAGTTCTGGAAAGTAATCGATGCCAGGGTCTGGTTTTCTGGCTGGATGGCGACCCCTTCCTTGGCCTCCACCGCCTGGTGCAACCCGTCGCTCCAGCGCCGCCCGGTCATCAGGCGCCCGGTGAACTCATCCACGATCACAATTTCGCCGGCCTGCACCACATAGTGCTGGTCGCGGTGGTACAGGTGGTTGGCACGCAGCGCTGCGTTCAAGTGGTGCATCAGGGTGATATTGGCCGGGTCGTACAGAGTTGCGCCCTCGGGAATCAATCCCATACCGAACAATATGCGTTCGGCGTTTTCGTGGCCCTGCTCGGTCAGAAACACTTGATGGCTTTTCTCGTCGAGCGTGAAGTCGCCGGGTTTGGTGACACCCTCACCGGTGCGCGGGTCTGCCTCGCCCTCCTGGCGCGTCAACTGCGGAACAATGCCGTTGATAGCGACGTACAGGCTGGTGTGATCTTCCGCCTGGCCGCTGATGATGAGGGGGGTGCGCGCCTCATCTATCAGGATCGAGTCCACCTCATCGACGATGGCATAGTTGAGTCCGCGCTGGACGCGGTCCGCCACCTCGTAGACCATGTTGTCACGCAGGTAGTCAAAACCGAACTCGTTGTTGGTGCCGTAGGTGATGTCGGCCCGGTACGCAGCCTGCTTTTCCTCGCGTGGCATCTGGGGCAAATTGATGCCCACCGAAAGACCGAGGAAGTTGTAGAGCTTGCCCATCCACTGCGCATCACGGTTGGCAAGATAGTCGTTCACCGTTACCACGTGCACGCCTTTTCCGGTCAGCGCGTTCAGATAAACCGGCAAGGTGGCGGTCAGGGTTTTGCCCTCGCCAGTCCCCATCTCTGAAATTTTGCCGTTGTGCAACGACATGCCGCCTAACAATTGCACGTCGAAATGGCGCATCTTCATGACCCGCTTGGAGCCTTCGCGCACGACTGCAAATACCTCAACCAGCATATCGTCCAGTGATTCGCCAGCCGCCACGCGGTCCTTGAACACCTGTGTCTTCGCACGCAGGGCATCGTCGGTCAAACCCTCAAGCTCGACCTCTTGCGCGTTGATACGGACAACGCTGCTGCGGTATTGCTTGAGCAGCCGGTCGTTGCGGCTGCCGAAAATTTTTGTCAGGAAATTGGTGGCCATGAAAGCAAGACCGCCCCGTCTACCCACATGGGTCTACGAAGCGGCGCGATCCCTTTGTTCAAACAGAAAAGACGTGGGGTTAGCGGGGCGAAACACAAGCTGCGCCCGGGTGCGGGCACCGAGGCGACCTGCGAGCCGCATTTTACCTTTGTGCAGCACGCCGCTTTTCGGCCCTCGGCGCCAAACGCGCACGCTCTGCGGACGGACCTGCTGCCGCCAGCTGCCGGGCGGCAAGACCGCTGCCGGCCACCAGGAATTTCTGCGGGTCCTGCGCAATACTTTGTACCAGCACCTCGAAATGCAGGTGTGCTCCGGTAGACCGCCCGGTAGTACCTACGGCGGCAATCTGTTGCCCGCGCTTGACCAGATCACCCTTTTTGACAAACACCGCCGACACGTGGGCGTAACGTGTGACCAGGTCGTTGCCGTGGTCGATCTCCAGCATATTGCCGTATTCAGGGTGGTACTCCTGCGTTACCAGCACTCCTCCTGCGGCGGCCAACACCGGCGTTCCGGAATCGGCCTGAAAGTCCAGGCCGGTATGCAAGGCCGAGTGCCCGGTGATCGGATCGATGCGCCAGCCAAACTCCGACCCCAGATTGCCGAGCGCCACCGGCCGTTGTGTCGGCACCATCATGCTGCGCATCTTCTGGTCGAACAGCCGCGACTCCAGCACCGTCAGCAAGTCTGTGCGCTGGTCGGTCAACCGGCTCAGTGCACCCATCGTCAACTGCAGTTCCTCCATCGACAGCGGTCGACCCGGGACCAAAGCCCCTCCTTGCCCCGGCTTGGTTTTGATCTCGCCCGGACTGATGCCAGCCAGGCCTGAGACGCGTTCGCCCAAGGACTCAAGCTGCGTAAGTTTCGCCTGCATTTCGCCCAGCTTGCGCGCCAGCACATCCAGGTTCTCACGCATGAATCGGTCGCGCTGCTCGAATTCGTCCCGGGCGACCAGGCGCACCAGATCGCCCACCACCGGCCACCCCTCTCTGGCACCCTTGAGAAAAACCAGGTGGTAGAGGCTGGCCGCAACCACCATCAGGCCGAGTGACAACGCAATAGCGGTGACCACCAGCCGGGTGCCGGTGAGGTGGATGGCGCGGCTTTTGGCAAGCCATGCATCCGTGATAATCAAATGCATTCAAACTCCCGCTCTGTGTTTGGCTCCATGAACCGCCACCACCACCCAGTCACATTGCTGCAGGCAACCCAGCAGTCTCCGACGCTCTTGCGCCTGAGCGAACTCACGCGGGACTCTGTGGCGCGACTCGAGGCGGTCCAGGCGCTGATCCCGGCAACCCTTCGCGCTTCCGTCACCGCCGGGCC
>JANOCN010000427.1:0-6758 GCA_031412185.1 Betaproteobacteria bacterium
TTCCAGCCACGCCAGGTCGAACGGCGCGAAGGCTGTGGCGCGGCGCACCACCTCCGGGCGGTTGAAGCCCTGGTTCGCGTCGGTCATGATCTCGAAACCTGGCCCCACTGCGGCACGCACAGCCGCCAGGCGCGCAACGTCTTCACTCACATGCGGTCGCCCGATCTTTATCTTGGCCCCCTTGAAGCCCTGTGCCTTGGCGGCCAGGGTCTGCGCGACCAGTTCGTCTACGCCCAGGTGCAGCCAGCCACCCTCGGTGGTGTAGACCGGCAGGCGCGACTGTGCGCCACCAAGCAGCTGCCACAGCGGAAGTTCGAGCGCCCGTGCGCGCCAGTCCCACAGCGCAGTATCAACACAACAAAGCGCCAGGCTGGTGATGGCGCCGACAGCGGTGGCATGGGTGTGGAAGAACAGGTCTCTCCAGATCGCTTCCACATGTACAGGGTTGCGCCCGAGCAGGCGCGGCACCAAGTGGTCGCGCAGCAAAGCGACCACCGATGAGCCGCCAGTACCAATGGTGTAGGCGTAGCCCGTGCCCTCCAGACCGTCGCTGCAACGCAGCGTCAACAGAACAGTTTCCTGCGTTACGAAAGACTGGATGGCGTCTGTACGGACGACCTTCGGCGGCAGGTTCACTTGCTGCAAACGGACGGACGAGATAGTCGCTGACGGGTTCATGAATACAACGCAGAGGCGCAATTACAGGGTTTTGCCGGATGCCAGGGGCACGAATTCATGGGACTATATATTGGCCTGACCACTTGTCCAATTCTGGCTAACCCTTAAGACAGCGCCGCACGCCTCCGATGCCCCTGCAAGCCGTGGAACCACAACGCCTGTACCGCCAGATCGCCGGGCAGCTGCGCTCCGCCATCGACGCTGGCGAGTTTGCTGTGGGTGCGCGTCTGCCGGCCGAGCGCGACCTCGCCAAACAACTGGGTGTAAGCCGACCTTCGGTGCGCGAGGCCCTGATCGCGCTGGAGGTGGAGGCCTGGGTCGAGGTGCGAACCGGTTCAGGCGTTTACGTGCTGGAACGCTCCGCAGCCACACGCAAGGCGGCCACCGAACCACTTGCGCCGGCCGAATGGGGTCCGCTCGAGCTTATCCGGGCGCGCCGCGTGGTCGAAGGCGAAACCGCAGCCATCGCCGCAGCACGGGCCAAGCGCCGCGACACTGATGCCATGGCGCAGGCTATTGCCACCATGGTGCAAGACGCGGACGGCGGCACCATGCCGCTGGACGGCGACCGGGCGTTCCACACGGCGATTGTGCAGGCCAGTGGCAACAGCGTACTGATCGAAACGGTACAGACCTTCTGGGACTCGCGACGCGGCCCGGTTTTCCAGCGGCTCGGGGGCCACTTTGAAACTTTGCCATCCTGGCGCGCTGCGATTGGCGAACACCAGACGATCCTGCAGGCAATCCGCGTGCGCGATGCACCTGCCGCACGCGCCGCCATGCATAACCACATGGACAAATCACACGCAAGATTCAGTGCGAGCTGGCGCCGCACGAAGCGCACCTGAGACCGCGCCGTAACCCGCCTCTTTTGCCCAGCATTGTTCAATTTCAACAGGAGACCACCATGAAGACATCCGCTCATAAACGATCCACACTCAAAGCGCTTGCCTTGTGCACCCTGCTCGCAGGTGCCATCGGCGCATCCGGCCTGGCCAGCGCACAGACCAAACTCAAATGGGCCCATGTGTACGAAACTGCCGAGCCCTACCACACCCAGTCAGTGTGGGCAGCAGAAGAAATCAAGAAACGCAGCAACGGCAAGTTCGACATCCAGGTGTTTCCGGCATCAAGCCTGGGCAAAGAGACCGACATCAACCAGGGCATGCAACTCGGCACGGTGGACATGATCATCAGTGGCCCGTCTTTTGCAGCACGCAGTTATCCGCGTCTGGGTATTGCCTACTACCCGTTCATTTTCCGCGACGGCGAACACCTGCTGGCCTACAGCAAGAGCCCCATATTCAAGGAAATGACGGACGAATTCCGCACCAAGACCGGTATCCAGATCACCGCTTACACCTACTATGGCGCACGCCACACCACGGCGCAGAAGGCGTTCACCAACTGCGAGGGCATGAAGGGCATCAAGATTCGTGTGCCCGACGTGCCGGCCTATACGGCAACCCCCAAGGCATGCGGGGCCAACCCGACGCCTATCGCTTTTGCCGAGGTCTACCTGGCGCTGCAAAACGGCACGGTAGACGCGCAGGAGAACCCACTCACCACCATAGAAGCCAAGAAGTTCTACGAGGTGCAGAAGGCCATCATGCTGACCGGGCACATTGTCGACGGCCTGACTACGCAGATCGCGCCACACGTCTGGAACAAACTGACCGACGCCGAAAAAACCATGTTCACTGACGTTACCCGTGAAGCCGCCGCCAAGGCGTCGGCCGACATCAAGAAACGCGAAGGCGAACTGGTGGATGAATTCAAGAAGAAAGGCCTGCAGATCGTCAACGTGGACCGCAAGAGTTTTGTGGATGCGGTGTTAAAGAGCTCAACCGTGGAATCCATGGGTTTCACCCGCGCTGACTACGACCGCATTGTCTCGATCAAGTAACCAGCACCCGTGGCCCCTGCACTGCCGGGGCCACAAAGCCGCAGGACTGCTCCATGACAACCGTTGTTGATATCGACGCCATGCCCAAAGTAATGGGCGACGACGGCCAGTTCCACGCTGTGGACGAAGAGGTGAGCCTGGCCGGCACCACGCCCGAAGCCTGGGCCGCGCTGGCTTTCTTCTGGACTCTCGGTCTTACGGTGTTCTACCAGTTTTTTACCCGCTACGCGCTCAACAACTCGGCCGCGTGGACCGAAGAAATCGCGCGATACCTGCTGATTGGTGTGGTGTTTGTCGGGGCAGCGATTGGTGTGGCCAAAAACAACCATATCCAGGTGGACTTCTTTTACCGGCACCTGCCGGCCGCAGTTGGCCGTGCCATGGCGATGGCCGTCGATCTGCTGCGTGTGCTGTTTTTCGGCGCCGCCACTGTTCTCACCGGGCAGATGATGCTAAAGCTGGGCAACTACAAGATGACCATCATTGATCTACCCATGAATATTGTCTACGGCGTGTGTATGGCTGGTTTTGCTGCCATGTTCGCGCGCTCCATCTGGGTGATGCGGTTGCACCTGCGGCGCGGCTTCACCGTGCTGGAGCGGCCCGAATCCACCATGGAAGACCGGGCCTGAACGGCTACCACGACACCCCACATGCTAAAAATCATCTTTCTGGTTCTAATGAGCGGTGGCCTGCCAGTGGCGATTGCCATGGCCGGGGCCTCACTGCTGTACATCGCGTTCACGCAGAGTTCGCCACCGTTTGTGGTGATCCACCGCATGGTGAGCGGCATCGACAGTTTTCCGCTGCTCGCGGTGCCGTTCTTCATTCTGGCTGGCAATCTGATGAACAACGCCGGCATCACGAACCGCATCTACAACTACGCACTGGCGCTGGTAGGCTGGATGAAAGGTGGACTGGGCCACGTGAACGTGGTCGGATCGGTGATATTCGCAGGCATGAGCGGTACTGCTATCGCCGACGCGGCGGGCCTGGGTACGGTCGAGATCAAGGCCATGAAAGACCATGGCTACAGCACCGAGTTTGCGGTCGGTGTCACGGCCGCGTCGGCCACGCTGGGTCCCATCATCCCGCCCAGCCTGCCATTTGTGATCTACGGCATGATGGCCAATGTGAGTGTGGGTGCGCTGTTTCTGGCGGGTATCCTGCCGGGTCTGCTGATGGCTTTCCTGATGATGCTCACAGTGGCGTTTTATGCGCACAAGAACGGCTGGGGGGCGGACATCAAGTTCGAGTGGCCGCGTGTGATGAAGGCGCTGGTCGAGACCGCAGTGGTCGTGGCCTGGCCGGTATCGCTGTGGTGGTTGATCACCAAGATGGGTATGCAACCGCAGTTGACGGTGTTCGCAGGCATCGTGCTGCTGTTTGCGGCGGACAAAATTTTCCGGTTTGAGGCAGTCCTGCCCATCATGACGCCAGTGCTGCTGATCGGCGGCATGACCACCGGCATTTTTACACCCACCGAAGGCGCGATTGCCGCCTGTATCTGGGCCATGGCGTTGGGTCTGCTGTGGTACCGGACACTCAGCCTCAAGACCTTCGTCAAGGTGTGCCTGGACACTGTGGAGACCACCGCCACCGTGTTGTTTATCGTCGCCGCAGCCAGCATCTTCGGCTGGATGCTCACGGCCACGGGCGTCACTTCTGCCATTGCGGCCTGGGTGCTTGAGTTCACCACAGAACCCTGGATGTTCCTGCTGCTGGCCAACGTGTTGATGTTGTTCGTGGGCTGTTTTCTGGAGCCCACCGCGGCCATCACGATCCTGGTGCCGATCCTGGTACCGATCTGCCAGAAACTGGGCATCGACCTGGTGCATTTCGGCCTGGTGATGGTGCTCAACCTGATGATCGGGCTGCTGCATCCGCCGATGGGTATGGTGCTGTTCGTTCTTGCCCGGGTCGCCAAGCTGTCGGTTGAACGCACCACGATGGCGATACTGCCCTGGCTGGTGCCACTGCTAGGGTCGCTGGTGGTGATTACCTATGTGCCGAAGTTGGTGTTGTGGTTGCCGAAACAGTTTTATTGATTCTTTTTTTCTGGATGGTTGTTGCTTCTTTCTGCTTTCATTCTTTTGACTGGTTGTTTCTGATGATGCTTTTGTATTCCCCCCCTATCCCCCCCGCCCCTTTCCACCCCCGCCGGGGCGGAAAGGGGGGCCAACTGCCGATTTTGTTTTTGGATTCCGGCTACGGGTTTACTAAAGCGGCGTCGCGGCAGCTTTTGCTTGCGCCAGACTTCAAACGGACCGGTCGTAGTGAATGGCTACCCGGTTGCGGCGGCGCAGCTCGCCGCTCTGCGAGGGCGAGAGCGAAACCTATTACTACGACTGCCACCCCCGTGGACCAACGCAACCTCAAGCGGCGGCGACGCTTCGCTTTTGATCCAGTATTCGGCGCGCGAGCACAAATCAGGCTCCCCCTTTCCGCCCCGGCGGGGGGTGGAAAGGGGGCGGGGGGGGATAGGGGGGGGCAAACAGGAAGTGGAGAAATATGGACGCACCCCTCAGGCCACAATCAACAAAAGGGACAAAAAGGAGAGCCGGCATGACTCCCTTCATCCGCCTCCACCCCGCCGACGACGTGCTGATTGCGCGCAGCCAGCTGGTAGGAGGCACGCAGGTTGAATCCATCGCTGTTCGCGGCCTGATTCCAGCTGGCCACAAAATCGCCACGCATGACATCGCCGTGGGGGAACCGGTGCGGCGCTACAACCAGATCATTGGCTTCGCCAGCAAACCGATAACAGCGGGTGAACATGTACACACCCATAACCTGTGGATGGGTGAAGCCAAGGGCGACTTTGCGCGCGACTATGCCATCGGCGCGGACGTCAAGCCCGAAGCTCCCCGCCGCCAGGCCAGCTTCATGGGCTACCAGCGCAGTGACGGCCGCGTGGCTACGCGCAACTACATCGGGGTGTTGTCCTCGGTCAACTGTTCGGCCACGGCAGCACGCGCCATTGCCGACCACTTTTCGCGCCAGAACCATCCGCACGCGCTGGCGGCTTTTCCCAACGTGGACGGTGTGGTCGCCCTGACGCATGGGTCGGGTTGTGGCATGGACAGCGACGGCCTGGGCCTACAGGTACTGCAGCGTACCCTGGCTGGTTACGCTACCCATGCCAACTTTTGCGCAGTACTCGTGGTCGGGCTGGGTTGCGAGTCGAACCAGATCAACGCCTGGCTGGCCACCAGCAGCCTGCGCGAGGGCGAGACACTGAAGGTGTTCAACATCCAGGACACAGGGGGCACCCGCAAGACAGTCGCTAAAGGTGTGGCACTCATCGAAGAATTGTTGCCCCTGGCCAACCGGTCGGTACGCGAACCCTGCGATGCATCGCACATCACCATCGGTCTGCAGTGCGGTGGCTCCGACGGCTACAGCGGCATCAGCGCCAACCCGGCACTCGGCGTGGCGGTAGACCTGCTGGTGGCGCATGGCGGCACCGCCATATTGTCGGAAACGCCCGAGATTTATGGTGCGGAACACCTGCTCACACGCCGCGCCATAAACCCCGATATTGCGCACAAGCTAATAGAACGCATCAAGTGGTGGGAGCACTACACCGCTGTCAACGAAGGTGAAATGAACAACAACCCTTCCCCTGGCAACAAGGCCGGTGGCCTGACGACAATCTTGGAGAAATCGCTCGGTGCAGTCGCCAAGGGGGGCACCAGCAACCTGCAGGCGGTGTACGAATACGCTGAAGCCGTCAAGGCCAAAGGGTTTGTCTACATGGACACCCCCGGCTACGACCCGGTCAGCGCCACTGGCCAGGTGGCGGGCGGCGCGAACATGATCTGTTTTACCACCGGGCGCGGCTCGGCCTATGGCTGTGCGCCATCGCCTTCGCTCAAACTGGCCACCAATTCCCGGCTCTGGCAGCGGCAGGAGGAAGACATGGACATCAACTGCGGCGAAATCGTGGACGGCACGGCCTCCATCGAACAGATGGGTCAGCGCATCTTTGCGCTGGTGCTGGCCACCGCCTCGGGCAACTTGAGCAAGAGCGAAAAACACGGCTACGGCCAGAACGAATTTGTGCCCTGGCAACTCGGCGCCGTCATGTGACACCCACCCCCATGCAAAAAGTCCTGCCCGCGCAAATCCTGCAAACCCAGGTCTCGGCCATCCTGCGGGCCGCCGGCAGCAG
>JANOCN010000428.1:0-2173 GCA_031412185.1 Betaproteobacteria bacterium
GATCTCCTGGGGAGCCTTGTCGCCACCGAGCATGTAGGTGTTGGTCATGCGCGGCATGGGAACATGGGCATAACTTTCGCGCCGCCCGATGCCGGTCGGGGCCACACCCATCAACCGCGCATTCATCGCGTCCTGAATGTAGCCCTGCAGGATGCCGTCTTCGATCAGCACGTTGCGCTGGCTGGTGTTGCCCTCGTCGTCCACATTCAGCGAGCCACGCCGGTCATTGATGGTGCCGTCGTCCAGCACCGTGACGCCTTTGGCAGCTACGCGCTGACCGATGCGCCCGCTGAAGGCGCTGGAGCCCTTGCGGTTGAAGTCGCCCTCCAGGCCGTGGCCAATCGCCTCGTGCAGCAAGATGCCGGGCCAGCCCGGACCGAGCACCACGGTCATTTCGCCGGCCGGTGCTGCACGCGACTCCAGATTCATCAGCGCGGCCGCAACGGCTTCGTCCACATACCGGGTGATCATGGCGTCGTCGAAATGGGCCAGCCCGAATCGCCCGCCACCTCCTGCGCTGCCCATCTCGCGGCGCCCCTTCTGCTCGGCGATCACGGTCACGCTCAAACGCACCAGGGGTCGCACATCGGCCGCCAAAGTGCCATCGGCGCGCGCTACCAGCACTACGTCGTATTCACTGGCCAGACCGGCCATGACCTGGGCTACCCGCGGGTCTTTGGCACGTGCCAGCTTCTCCACCTTTCCCAGAAGATCCACCTTGGCGCTGCTGTCGAGTGTGGCAATTGGGTCGAGGTCTGGATACAGCGAGCGCGCCCCAGCAACTTTTCTGGAGGGAATTTTCGTCTTGGCACCGGTGGCTGCCGAAGAGATGGAGCGCACGGTGCGGGCGGCGTCCAGCAGGGACGCATTGGAGATGTCGTCTGAATAGGCGAATGCCGTTTTTTCGCCACTGACCGCCCGTACGCCCACCCCCTGGTCGATACTGAAAGAGCCGGTTTTTACGATACCTTCCTCCAGGCTCCAGCCCTCACTGCGGGTGTACTGGAAATAGAGGTCAGCCTCGTCTACCTTGTGAGCCTTGATTTCCGCCAAGGCCCGCGACAGGTGGGACTCGTTCAGGCCGAAGGGCGTGAGCAGCAGGGACTTGGCAATGGCCAGGCGTTCAATGGTGGGTTCGCGAGAAATCATGCGCCATTTTAGGCCGCACGCAATTACCCGCCTCGGCGCGCGGACTCCGTTGGGCTATCGCTGCTCGGCTGCGGCCGAGCGGGCGGGGCAACCGGTCAGCGCGAATCGGTCAGCCCCTGGCGCTGAGCCATTGCAACAAGGCGCCGTCGTCCAGGTCGGCCAAGCCAGCGGCACTGGCACGTGCAAACACATCTCGCACGGCGCTACCCAGCGGGCCTGCGAACCCCGCGTCCAGCGCGGCTTGTACCGCCAACCCGGTGTCTTTCTCCAGCAGCGTCATGTGCCCGCGCGGCGCAAAGTCCCCGGTGATGGCGCGGCGCATGCGGTCGGACCCAATCCAGCTCTGGCCACTCGACTGCTCGATCACCGACAGTGTCTTGGCCTGGTCCAGGCCCATCGTGCTTGCCATGGCCAACACCTCGGCGGCACCGACCAGGTTGATGCCTGCGGCCAGGTTGTTGACCAGCTTGGTGCGGGCACCATCGCCGGCTTTTTCGCTGATGAAGAATACCTTGGACGACAGGGCGTCGATCAGCGCGCGATTGCGCTCCAGCACATTGCGGCCACACGCCAGCATCAGGCTCATGCTGCCGTCCCGCGCGCGCGCCGGGCCACCGGACATCGGGGCGTCGATGCAGTGCAAGCCGAACGGGCGCAGACGCAAGGCGATGTCTTCCACCGCGCCGGGTGCCATGGTGGGGCAAACGATGACGGTCTGACCGAGCTTCATGGCGTCAGCAACAGCGCCTTCGCCAAACAGGACATCGTTAGTCTGCTGGGCATTGACGACACACAGGACCGTGACGGTGGACTGGCGGGCGGCTTCAGCCGCGCTCTCAAACACCGTTGCCCCAAATGGCAGCAGCGCTTGGCATTTCGCTGCGTCCAGATCACACACATTCACCGGCCAGCTTTGCGCCAACAGGTTGGCCGCCATCGCGCCACCCATATTGCCCACGCCGATGATCGCCACCGCAGGTTTGTCGTTCACAACGGACATTTCTTCATGACTGCACCAGCCGTT
>JANOCN010000429.1:0-4174 GCA_031412185.1 Betaproteobacteria bacterium
CGCTCCTCTTGTGTTTTCAAACGATCAACGTCGGCGGGCCTCTGGGAGCGCACGCACGGTGCCCACCCGATTGCGAGAAGATGTGCCGCAATTCTGCTGGCAGTTCAAACACGAAGTCAAGGTCCAGCGGCGTCGCGCGTAGGCCTGCTTTGTCCAGACTTGAAAACGCGCGGCGATCTCCCGCACGTGCTCCTGCACCTCGGGCACCGCCGGGCTTTACGGCCGGTCGAGGCGTTCGATATGCGGGACCGTCAAGGCCGGGATGGCTTGCTTGTTGATACCGAGAGCGGTCAGGGCGGCTGCGTCATCGGGGATTCGGTCGAGGCGAAACGCGACGCGCCCTGAGCTGGAGCCCGAACCGGTGCGCTTCCAATCAGGCGGAACGCTCTACGCCCACGGCATGGGAGGCCAGGTACGGGCCGGGCAAAACCTGGCCGTCGTGACCGAAGACGTGCAAGCGCCTTGATGGGAGCGGTGCGGCAGCTTATGGTCCGGCCGCACGCAAACGGGCCAATAGCGCAACTGCTTCGGAGGTAGCGCCCGCAGCCGATCCAGGGGAGTGTGCGTCGGCAAACCGGTCGCGCACCAGCCGCTCCAGGGTTTCGATCTGTGGCGTCAGCGTGCCGAAGAAAAGCACCTCTGCACCCGCTGCGATCAGCAGCATCGGGAAGTTCTCTACATCAATCGGGTCTACCAGATCGGCCTGGTCCTCCACATCCACCCACACAAACCCGGCTTCGGAAACTGGCTGCCGACCTGCTCGAACCGGCTGCGGTAATCGCGGCATACACCGCACCATTCGGCACACAGGCAAACCACGAGTTGGCGGGAATCGGGCATGGGGTAGGCAGATTCAGAATCAGGTTGCCCAGCACTCGGGCACGGTCAAAACTCCAGGCCGGGACCATACCACGGGCTGCCCACTGTCGCGTTAGCGGGGCGTTGCGCCACCGCTGGCATCGGTACTTAACTAACCTGTGCCTCCAGCAATTCCACCGGGTCGCCATAACGCGCCGCCAGCGCAATCACCGATGCATCACGCAAGGCGCACAGGATGCCGTCCTGCACCAGCGTATTCGCGCCGGCGGTGACGGTGGCGTCCAGCATCACCAGGTCCATATGCACCGGAGGTTCTTCCCAGTCGGGCATCACGCGGCGGATGTAATCGCTGGGTTGGGCCAGATCGATGCCGAAATGCAGCGCCCCCGGCGCGTTGGAGCCGGCCGGGTAAATGGTGTGCCGGGGTGCCTTGGGGTTGAAGCCGCAACCACCACCCTCGATCATGCGGCCACCGACCAGCATCTCGCGAAGGATGACGGCCTCAGCCGAAGACCCATCGACCGCACATACGCTGTCGCCTTCAAAGCGCACCGCAATTTTTTCCTCGAACGGCCGGGCAAAACCAACGGCCCATTGGGGAAACAGAACTCCCGACATCGGCACCACAGCTTTAAAGTCGTTCTTGACCGAGTTGTGATCCCACAGATTGGGTCCGTGCGTCGCCAGGTAATGCACATAGCAGCCGTCCTCTTCGGCAGTCATCTGGCCACGCCAGCGGTTGGTAGACAACTGGTTGGCGCGCATCTCCTGCGTGAAGCCGATGCGGAAATCACTGCCCCGTGGGTCGGTGAAATGCAGATCGAACGCCCCATCTGTTGGGTAACGGCCCGCCGTCGCGCGAATGATTTCACCGATCACATCCATCGGCATACGCGCTTGCGGCGTGTGCAACAGGTCCAGGTTGCGGAAGTAGGTTATCTTCACCCAACGCTGGCCTTGGTTGCGACGCAGGTCGATACACAGTGGGTCGAGGATCGAGCAAAACCAGGTCGAGACAACGAATGTGGCTTTCCTCAACATGGCGTGCACTTCCTCTGGGACCGCCGTAACCTGGGTGCTTGGCTCCATGTACACCCGGACCGTCGCGCCGCGCGACTTCGCGATACCGATCACCGCATCGATGATGCGCGGGTCCAGCAGCGGGTCGGCCAGCACCAGCACCCGGTCGCCGGTGCGAATGGCCATCACCCGGGTGAAGTTGTCCAGCGCCTGGAAAAAATATTTGGTGTCGGTCAGGTTGGCGGCTACCGGTACCGGCAGCCCCACGTAAGAATCGGCAGGTTGTGTCATGGCGTATATGCGTCGTGCGGGTCGGGCTACAGTCAGCCCTGGGCATCCCACCAGGCTTGGGGATCGAAACCCAGGCCGGGCATGGTCGGAAAAATCATGTGGCCATCCAAGATAGGGGGTGGCTCGCACACGTTGTCGGCAAAGAAGCGGGCCGTGCCAATACCTGCGGCCAGCATCGGCACAGCTGTCATTGCGGTGCAATGGATACCCAGGGTCAAACCCAACGAGGTTTCTATGCTGGAGGTGACGGTGCAACGGATACCAGCAACATTGGCCGCTCGCACAATCTCCAGCAGACGGTCCGGGCCACCGACACGTTGGGCCTTGAGGACGAAGTAGTCGGCCGCCTGGTGCAGCACGGCTAGTTCCACGTCGCGCAGTGTGCGTATGCTGTCGTCCAGCGCGATCGGCACCGGCGTCTGGCGCCGCAGTTCGCCGTACACCGCCAGGGACGTACCTCTGGGCAAGGGCTCCTCGCAGTATTCGATGCCAAATGCCGCCATGGCGTTTAGCTGGTCGGCTGCCCATTCGACTGGCCAGCTTTCGTTCGGGTCCAGACGAATCTTGACGTGCGGCAGCGCGCTGCGTATGGCGGAAATTCGCGCCAGATCCAGTGCGCGTTCGGGTGTGCACTTCACCTTCACGGTGTCCTGGCCCCGGGCTACCGCCGCGCGGGCACGTGCCACGCAGGTAGCGGGGTCCGCATCTCCGATCAAGTCGTTTACCGGCACGCGCGACGGCATGGTCTGTTGCCCACCCGTCAGGTACGTGGCCAGCGGAACACCCGCCTGCGCTGCCATCAGCGAGAGCAGGGCGCTGGATATGCCACAGCGTATCCGGGCGGGACATTCACGCATGTCAATCTGGTGCAGGAAGTCTTCGTCGAACGGGTCCAGGCCGGACATCAGGGCTTCGCACTCGCGCGCGAACGCCGTCGGCGCGTAGTCCACATGCGGCGGCAGTGCGGACTCACCCCACCCAACCAGACCGCCGCGCTCAAGCCGCAAGATCAGCCCTGCGCGGTGGTGCTGGACGCCTTTGGACCAGCGGTACGGCGTTTGCAATGCGAGGCGGTAAGGGCGCACTTCTATCTGCATCAGGTTTCCTTGGTCAGTGGCATCAACCGGTCGGGCGGCAACTCCACCTGTACCGCACTGCCAACGTCGAAGTTGCGCGTAGCTTCAACCTGCGCGTTGAGTTTGCGCCCGCCTGGCAACTGCACCACGAGTTGCTGCTGGCGGCCAGAGAACACCACACTGAGCAAACGCCCGTCGATGCAGTTCGGCCCATCTGCCATGTCGCCGCCCTGGCGCACGCGAATTGCTTCGGGCCGGATGGCGACAGTGCCCAGGTTGTCGCAGATCTTGTCAACTTGCAGTGGGCCGATCTCGGTATGCACCAGACTCCCCTGGCAGCGGGAAACCGGAAGGATCTCCGCAGCACCCAGGAAGGACGCACCAAACACGGTGCTGGGAGACAGGTACAGCCCGCGCGGTGTGCCAATCTCTACCAACACGCCGCCATTCATCAGCGCTATCCGGTCGGACAACATCAACGCTTCTTCCTGGTCGTGCGTGACGTAGATGGCAGTCATGCCGACCCGTTTGAGCAGGTCGCGCAATTCGATGCGCATTTGTTCGCGCAGTTTGGCGTCCAGATTCGACAAGGGCTCGTCGAGCAGCATCACAGCGGCACGGCGCACCAGCGCACGGGCAATCGCCACGCGCTGCTGCTGGCCACCCGATAGCTGGGTGGCGCTGCGCTGCGCCATGTCGCCCAGACCCACCATCTCCAGCACCTCCGCCACGCGCCGGCGCGTCTCGTCGCCCGACAGCTTCATCACCTCCAGCGGAAAGGCCACGTTCTGCCCCACGCTCATGTGCGGCCACACCGCGTACGACTGGAACACCATGGCGATATCGCGCAGGTGGGTTGGCAGGTTAGTCTTGCCCGAGTGGTCGAACACACACTGGCCGTCAATGGCAATACGACCTGCAGACGGCGTCTCCAGCCCGGCTACGCCGCGCAGCGTGGAGGTCTTGCC
>JANOCN010000430.1:0-3085 GCA_031412185.1 Betaproteobacteria bacterium
GCAAATTATCCAATAAATGGTAAATTTGCAAAGATGTTAGAACGAAAAATCCAGAAAACTGTTCAGCACGCACTCTCCCGGCAGGCCTCTGTGGCCCTGATTGGGCCGCGCCAGGTCGGTAAGACTACGCTGGCGCTGGCCATAGGACAACAGCAAAACGGCTTGTACCTCGATCTGGAAGACATTCAGGAGCGCGACAAGCTCAGCAACCCCGGCGCTTTCTTGTCTGCATACGAAGACCGGCTGGTAATCCTTGACGAAATTCACCGTGTGCCTGATCTTTTTTTGACGCTGCGGGGGCTGATTGACCAGGGCCGCGCCCGAGGCAAGCGCACCGGGCGCTTTCTGCTGCTCGGCTCTGCGTCGCTCGACCTGATGCGCCAAAGCGGTGAAAGTTTGGCCGGACGCATCAGTTACATCGACATGACGCCTTTTAGCGTGCTGGAAGTGCCCGCAGATGCAATGGAAGTGCTCTGGCTGCGCGGCGGCTTTCCAGACAGTTTCCTGGCGCAAGACGACCGCCTGAGCCTGGACTGGCGCAAAGACCTGCTGCGGACTTACCTGGAGCGTGATGTGCCCATGTTTGGCTCGCGAATTGCGGCTGAAAGCCTGCGCCGCTTCTGGACCATGCTGGCGCACAACCAGGGCGGATTACACAATGCCTCGCGCCTGGCCGCCGGGTTGGAAGTAAGCAGCCAGACCGTAAGCCGCTACACCGATCTTCTGGTTGATCTGTTGCTGGTTCGCAGGCTCCAGCCCTACCACACCAACGTGGGCAAACGACTGGTGAAGTCGCCCAAGGTGTACATCCGCGACAGCGGCTTAGTGCATGCATTGCTCAATGTGCAGGACCGCAACAACCTGCTCGGGCATCCGGTGGTAGGCCCAAGCTGGGAAGGTTTTGTCTTAGAAAACCTGATCAATGCCGCCCCGCCACTGACAGTACCGGGCTTTTACCGCACGTCAGGAGGCGCAGAGATTGACCTGCTGTTGGAGCTGCCCGGCGGCGAGCGCTGGGCCATAGAAGTCAAACGCAGCCGCGCCGCCAAACCTGGCCGTGGGTTCTATGAGGCCTGCGAAGACCTGCAACCGGCCAGGCGTTTTGTCGTTCACGCAGGGCTGGATGGCCAAGCGCCCTACCCCCTGAGTGCCAACGTGCAAGCCATCGGGCTGAGCGGGCTGGTGGAACTGCTGGGACAACTGCCTGCCTGAGCGTTGCTACAGGCGTGGTCATCGGAGGTTGTTTGACTGGCCCGAAAGCATGATGGTGCACATAACGTCCTGCCGGACGACTGCACTACCCTGTCGGTGTTTCCCGAGGGCGTAGCCTTGCAAACGTATGCAACCCGCTTAGAATCCGGGTTTGCGTCGGCGGAGGAGCAGCAATTGCCACAGCGTTCTCCCGCCATTTGGAGCACCCACCATGACCAACGACGCCAGCAACCTGGCCAACAAACGCGCCGTTTGGACGGCCATGCAGGCGATTGCGGAATCTACGCCGAGCGCGCTAGGCAGCAAACTTGCCGCCATCTACCACCCCGACGCAGCCTGGCGCGGCTCGCATCCGTGGAACGAAGTGCAGGGGCTGGAAGCGATGGAGCGGGTGGTGTGGGGGCCGCTGCTGCAGTCATTCCCCGACCTGGAGCGGCGCGACAGCATTGTGATGGGTGGCCAGTACGAGGGGCGCGACTATGTGGGTTTGGTCGGGCACCTGGTCGGCAGCTTCCGGCGCGACTGGAGCGGCATTCCGGCCACCGACCAGGTGGTGTACCTGCGTTATGGTGAGTTCCACCAGGTGGTGGGCGGCAAAATTGTGCAGAGTACCGTGCTGGCCGACATCCTCGACTTGGTGCGTCAAGCTGGTTTCTGGCCGATGGCGCCGAGCCTGGGGCAAGAGGGCATGTGGCCGGGGCCGTATTCCAACGACGGGCTGCTGTTTACCCCGCAGGACGCGGTCGAGTCTGCCGCCAGCCTTAATTTGACGATGGCGATGCAGGCGTCGCTCGGCGCCTATTCAGACGACCATCCAGGGCGGGAAGGGCTGCTCGCGATGCCTCAGAGAAACTTCTGGCATCCGAAGATGATGTGGTACGGCCCCAGCGGCATCGGCACTACCCGCAGCCTGGAAGGCTTCGTGGATTACCACCAACTGCCGTTCAGGATCGCCTTTCCGCGCCGGCCGGACCAGCCGCAGCCGCCTGGCATGGGCAAACATGGCGGCAGCCATTACGTGCGCATCGGCGACGGGCGCTTCTCGGCCACCGGTGGCTGGCCGAGTCGGCACATGATGCACCATGGCGGGGGGTGGCTGGGCTTAGGCGCAAGCGGGCGCGCCGTCACCATGCGTGTGATGGATTTCTACTGCGAGGACGCAGGCTTGATCCGCGAGAACTGGGTGCCGATCGATATTTTGGATGTTCTGCTGCAGCTGGACGTCGATATGCTGGCGCGGGTGCGCAGCCAGTTTGGCAAGCGACGCAGCTGACGTAACGCCGATCGCGTCGCAGTTCAAGCTCGCATCCAACGGGACCAGTACGCCTGGCAAAGCGTACTGGTGAGCGCGCTGCGAGGGTAGGCGCTCTTGCAGGGTGGTGCCATCAGCATCGAGCCGGATACGTGACGCACGCGGGCCGGGTAGCCATCGGGAAAGTACCTAGTTACAAGTCGCTTGTAGTTGCATACATTGCATACGTATGCAAACCAATGGTTTGCGCAATTCAGCCATTGAAGAGGTTCTGCCTACCATGATCCGTTATTTGAAACGTGGCAAAGACGCCCAGGGCCGTGCCGAAGACGACGCGCAGGTGCGCGCCACGGTCGAAGGCATCCTCAAAGACGTGCAGGCGCGGGGTGACGACGCCGTGCGCGACTACAGCCGCAAGTTTGACGGCTGGGACCCCGCCAGCTTCACGCTGTCGCAAGGCGACATAGAGGCTGCGGTCAAGAAACTTTCGGCGCGCGAGGTGGAAGACATCCGGTTTGCCCAGAAGCAGATCCGCAACTTTGCGCAGATTCAGCGCGACAGCATGAAAGATGTGGAGGTCGAGACCATGCCCGGGGTGATCCTCGGGCACAAAAACATACC
>JANOCN010000431.1:0-3272 GCA_031412185.1 Betaproteobacteria bacterium
CGCCGCGGCCAATTGGAGGCACGTGGGTTCGTCGCCTGGTCATCCGGCTCCCGCGCTGGAGTTCATTTCGGGTCGCCGACGATTGTCGAAGATTGGTTGCCCCGCGGGCCCCCACGGCAGCGCGCGATCGACAAGCTGACCTTTGAAGCGCGTAGGACCGGGAGCCAGCCAGCAGACGGGACTGCGCCCAGCGGCGCTAGCGAGATCTCTTTGGCTAACGTCGTTGAAGCCCTTGCGAAGATAAAGGCGGGTCTTGATGGATTGGGCGACTTGCTTGCAGCTGACCCGATGCTGGTCGCCACACATCCAGAGATCCAATATCTCGATACTGCCGGACAGCAATTGGCTGCCATCATCATCGCACTGCGGGCAGGCCGACCCACCAAAAAAAGCTAAGTCTATGGGACTCATAATAAAAACTACATCGATTTTCGACCAATCGGTGCGTTGTGTCATTGGCGTCGGACTCTACGGTGAGTCCTGCCCGGTTCACGTTTCATCCCTGTAGCGCTGCCGCGCCCGGGGCACCGCGCGAGGTTAGCCCACATGAAAAATTACGTACCGCGCGGCGCGCCAGCGACCGATGGCCGAGCGCAGGATCGCAACCATCAGGTGCCGACGATCAAAGAGCTTGTTGGCTTGGCCGTCCGCCTCGACGCGGCTCGCGCCTGCCGGTCTGAGTTCATGCCCTATGAAATCTTGGCCGAACCCGGCTGGGACATGCTCGTTGCCCTGTTCCTTGCGGACGCCGCGGGTCGGCGGGCTACGGTTACCAATCTGTGCAATGAAAGCCGGGTCCCGCTCACAACTGCCTTGCGTTGGATCGAAAAGCTTGTGGATTGCCGGTTGGTGCGGCGAGCCAGGAACCCGTTAGACGCGCGCATCATATTTATCGAACTGGAGAACAAGGGGCGCACCGCCATGATCGACTACCTGTCCCAAATGTGGGCAGTCTTCTATCACCAGGGTTAGGCTCTTCAAATCCTACGCTCTTCGGATTATCCGTGACGCTTCGACCAGTTATTGTCGGAGAACGAGCAGGGATGATCCATGAGCGAAGCCTTACAGCAAACTGATGAACTGCGTGTAGCGCTCGACGAGGCGCACGCATTAGTCACCCAGGCTATTACCATCCTGGACGCTGCCAATGCGCCGGCCGATATCGCGGCCCATCTTGATCTCGCCGTCCATCGCATGAAGCCATACTTGGCGGGTTAATCCCTCGAAATCGGACTAATCCTTGTTTGCAGCTTGCAGCTTTGCATGCAACTTGATGTCGCCGGGGTTCCTTCCAGGAGACATCGGCCATGCAGCACAAACCTGACGCCTTCGAAAATGCTGTCGAAACTCGCAAGCCTTACACGAAGCCAGTCCTGCGGACTTTGGGCAAGGCCACGCCGGAGGAAGTTGAAGTTGCACGGTCTCGCCCTGACGTGTTGGAGGAACTTGCTAAGCGTTGGCAAGAAGAAGGAAGTTTTTAGTCATTCGAAATCGAGAATCACGATGCGGATGCGTTTCCCACTTCCGTTGACCTCGACCCGTTCCCGGACGTGGCCCCGAGGGTGACCCGCCGCCGCAGTTTGGCTCCCTACAGCCGGCCGGACGATCCGCACGCTTGCCCGTACGGGTTGCGACAGAGCATTCTGCGGTACCGCCACTGCTACCGGCGCAGCACTCGTCAATAAGGTAATCGTCCATATCATTCAGACGATTAGCGCCCCCAGACCTTAACACCGACATGCGGTTTACGCCGTTTCGGATGCAATGGTTCGCCGACTTATTTCGAAACCGCACGGCTTCATCCGACTATGGATCTTTGGGTTAACAGGCGAATGCCGTCAGCAACCAATCCTCGATCGCCGTGGCGACGTTTGGCGACAAGGTCAGGAATGTCCGCCGACCGTCACGAGGGTCCCGCCTACGTGAGATAAGGCCGCGTTGTTCAAGCTTCACCAGCCAGCCGAGCGCGGTTGTGTTGGCTACCGAACCAGCGAGGCATGCGCTCGACACGCTGATGTTCTGGCCTTCTGCCTGGCTGGCATAAAGGTCTAGCAAAATGTCCCACGCCGGGTCGGCAAAAAGATCTGCGCCAAGAAGGCTTTCGCGCCGCCGGCGCAGTGCAAGATAGTTGCGCGCAAGGTCCGCTGCAGTGCAAGTGGAGTTACTACTCGGCGCTAATTTGGGTTGAACACTGGGAGTTGGAAGCGTTCGCTCTGTTTTCGATCGAGGTGGATGCCCCACATCATGCAAAGCGTCATCGGTATCGCCCACACGCTCCCGAGCGCTCGGTATATTTCCGGAGCGTAGCGTGGAGCGAAGAGGGTCGCTGCGTGGGTTAACACGGCAATTAAATGGAAACCGGTCATCCACACTGGAAAATAGCGCTTGCTCCGCAGTGCTAGTGCGTAGAGCCCAACCAGCAGCAACAGGTCGACCACCAGGATCAAATTCTCGGTGTTGGTCCACGCCTGGCCGAGACGCGTCGCGGGGATCGTCAGGACGGAGGCTCCGAGGATCAGCGATGCTGCCCATCGTCCGTCCTTACCGCCGAGAGCTGCGGCATAGCCGCAGCCCACGACCGTGAGCAGCCAGAACATCGACCCGATCATGACGGGAGCAGCCGTACATCGCGAATTTTCTCGGGCAAGTGGCGACGATCAAACCGCTACGTTCAACTGTGCGGGCTCTACGTCTAGGGATGCCTTGCCGGCGACCCAGCCATCGGGGCAGCCATAACTGACCGGGGCAAGATTACTTTGCCCCTTGATTGCAAGCATCTGCCTCAAGGCTCCAACGATCTCATCACGGCCATCGACAACCGCGGTCATTCCAGTGGTAATCGAGCGCAGCAATTGCTGTGTCTGTTGGGCCGGTATGTTCGCGCCCTTGGAGGCCTCGATCACTGACACACACATCCTTGCGCTGTTAAGCAGGGCGTCGTCAACCGAGCTAATGGCATTGCGAACCTCGCCCGCAACGACCAGACCTGCGCCATGTTTAAGTTCAATCATCGTTCAGCCCTTTACCCGTGGCGCGTGTCGCAAGCGCGGCGGCGGCCAAGTCTAGCTGAACGTTTCGAACATGCCCGCGATCGCCAGGGCGAGTGCAAACATGGCAGCTGCAGAAATCACAGCCACCCTCAACACCGCATATGTCCTTTGTGCGGCCGTCAGCTCGTTAATCGTTCCGCCCAACGGAGGAGGGGATAGTCTGCTAAACCGCCCCCAAGTCCTGGTCGCCGAACGACTATTGGCCGTAGCTTGAGGCGCTGC
>JANOCN010000432.1:0-2067 GCA_031412185.1 Betaproteobacteria bacterium
CGGGCCGAGGCCTCGCCGCACAGGTCCATGCTGAATTCCTGGTCGCGAAAGACCGTGAGGCCTTCCTTCAGCGACAGCTGGAACCAGTCGCGGCAGGTGATGCGGTTGCCGGTCCAGTTATGGAAGTATTCGTGCCCGACCACCGACTCGATATTGGCGTAGTCGGTGTCGGTGGCCGTGGCCTGGCTGGCCAGCACGTACTTGGTGTTGAAGATGTTCAGGCCCTTGTTCTCCATGGCCCCCATGTTGAAGTCGCTGGTGGCCACCACCATAAATCGTTCCAGGTCCAGTGTCAGGCCGAAACGTGCTTCGTCCCAGGCAATCGACGCCATCAGCGAATTCATGGCATGTTCGGTTTTTTCCATGTCACCGGGCCGCACATAGATTTCCAGCAGGTGGTTGTTACCGGCGCGCGACACAATGCGCTGCTGGCGGCACACCAATTGTCCAGCCACCAGGGCAAACAGATAACACGGCTTGCGGTGCGGATCGACCCAGCGTGCAAAGTGGCGCTGCGCTCCACCATCGGCAGGCAGGTCGCCGTGTTCGACCAGATTCCCGTTGGACAGCAACACCGGGTAAGCAGCTTTGTTGGCGCGCAATGTCACGCTGTAACTGGCCATCACGTCCGGCCGGTCCAGGAAATACGTGATGCGGCGAAAACCTTCGGCTTCACACTGGGTGAAGAACGAATCGTTGCTGACGTACAGACCCATCAGTTTGGTGTTTTTCGCCGGTGTGCAGATGGTGAAAATTTCCAGATCAAAACTGCCCTCTGTTGGCAGGTTCTCGAGCACCAGTTTGCCGCCGTCGACCTTGAAAGAAGCACCGTCCCCGTTTACCAGTACCCGCGCCAGATTGAGGTCTTCGCCGTCCAGGCGCAGCGCCTGCGCGGGCACCCCCGGGTTGCGCCGCAGCCGCATTTTGTTGAGCACACGGGTCTTGGCCGGGTCGAGATCGAAAGTCAGATCAACGGTGTCGATCCAAAAGGCGGGCGGGGTGTAGTCCAGGCGCTGGATGCTGATGGCCTGGCCCTGGTCGTCACGTTTGGTCAGCATGGAGTCTCCCCAGAAAGTTGGATGCGATCAGTTCGTGGTAATTGCGCACGCTGGTTATCACATGCGGGCCGGCCAGCTCTTCAGCTGTGTGGCTGGTGCACAGCGCCACCGCGCGCATGCCTGCACGGCGCGCCGCTTCGATGCCAAACGGCGCGTCTTCAAACACGATGCATGCTTCGGGCGCGATACCAATGCGCCGCGCCGCTTCAAGAAAGATGGCTGGCTCCGGCTTGCCGGGCAGGCCTTCGTCGCCACCCACCACGGCGTGCGGCATCGGCTCCATGGCGAGGTGCGAAAACGCAAACGCAATATTGTGTTTGTCGCCTGCCGTGCCCACCCCGACCTTGAGCCCCCCAGCCATGGCCTGGGCGCTGAACGCCTTGAAGCCCGCGACCTCGGCAAACTGCGGTGCAAACAGGTCGCGGTAGATGGTCTCCTTCTGGTGGATAAGCTCCCAGCGTTCCTGCTCCTGCATCGCACGCCCGAACAGCAGCTCCATACATTCCGCACCGGTGCGGCCGGTGGTACGGCGCAGCAACTCGGCTACATCGATGGTCAGCCCATGCTGCTGCGCAAACGCCACCCAGCTGCGCGCGTGGTACGACATCGAGTCGATCATCGTGCCGTCCATATCGAAGATAAGTGCCTGAGTTTGCATCACACCCCCTGCTTCAGCGATGCTTCGATCAGCGGGTCGAGGTCGCCGTCGAGCACCTTCTGCGTGTTGGATATCTCCACGCCGGTGCGCAAGTCCTTGATGCGGCTCTGGTCCAGCACATAGCTGCGGATCTGGTGGCCCCAACCCACGTCGGTCTTGCTGTCTTCGAGTTTTTGCTGGGCCGCCATCTTGATGCGCATCTCGTGTTCGAACATGCGCGAACGCAGCATCTGCCAGGCTTCATCGCGGTTGCGGTGCTGGCTGCGGTCGTTCTGGCACTGCACCACGATGCCGGTAGGAATGTGCGTCAAACGCACTGCAGAGTCGGTCTTGTTGATGTGCTGGCCACCG
>JANOCN010000433.1:0-7612 GCA_031412185.1 Betaproteobacteria bacterium
GGCCGCCGCTTTGAGGCGCAGGAACTGTTGTAAGACTGTTTTGCCAGACGCGGTGGGTGCCCAAAACAGAAAGTTACAAGGTTCGGCAAGTGCCTGCGCAGCCTGTGTTGCCAGCAGGCAGCCAGCGCGCAGGCCCCACAACCAGAGCGGCGGTGCTGCCATGCCCGGCGCTTGCGCACCGGCCCGGTCGCGCAGCCAGCGGCAGGCAAGGCTTACGTCCTGCACCCAGCTGGCCCAGGTGGCGTCGCCGAAATCGCCGCTGCTGTCGCCACAACCCAACAGGTCGACCTGCAACACGTCAAAACCCGCGCTGGACAAGGCCCGCGCCTGCAAGGCGGCCATGCGGCGCGACTTGTTCATCTCTTCCGCAAAAGGGTGTACGTAGACCACATGGCCGCGCGCGACGCCGCCTGGCGCAGATACGGCAGGGTGGTACAGGCAAAAGCGTTGCCCATCAGCTACCGGAAGAAAGAAAACCTCTGTGTTCATGGTTTCGTAGCGCGCTCAACCGGGGCCATTGGCGAACCGCCCGCGGGCCTTGGCCAAAAGTTGCGCACCCAACGCGCTGATTTCAACCCACAGCGGGTGCACGAATACCCGCAAGCCGAGCAGCCACGAACCTGCCGCCAGCAAAGCGCCGCCCAGCAGCACCTGCAAGTAGTTGGATTCGGTCTGCGGCACCAGCAGACCCAGCAGCAATACCGGCAAGCTGCACGCAGCCGTCACCATGGCGCTGCTGCGGCAGGCGTGCAACACCTGCACAAACCGCAGTCCGATGGTGGCGTGCAGAAAGCGGTGGGAAATAACCGCTCCCGCCAGCCCGGCCGCTGCCAGCCCCCAGCAGGCACCGATCAGCCCAAACGGCACCACCAGCAGCAGGCTTGCCAGCCGGGCACCCTGCACCAGAAACTGCAGACGGTTGCTCTGGTCCACACGGCCATGCGCGATCATGGCCTCGTTGGCCAGGAAATAGGGCAACTCGAACAGGGCGGCCAGGATCAGCACCTGGGCCAGCGGCACCGCTGGCATCCACTGGCTGCCATACAGCAGGCGCACCGCAGAGAAGGCGAGCAGGCCCACCACCACGAAGAATGGCCAACCCAGACCGGTCAGCAGGCTGGTTGCCTTGAGGTAGCCCGCGCTGGTTTCGTCGCCAGCGCGTTTTGCCTGCGAGAAATACGGCAGACACACCGGCAGCACCGCCTTGAGCACGGTGCGGTTGAATATCTCCATCAAACCATTGGCGCGGCTGAAGAATGCCACCGAGGCCATGTCCAGCACACGGCCGATCACGGCTTCCGGCGCACTTTTGCCAACCTGGCCAAACAGGTAGATGCCGCTGGCGTGTTTGCCAAAACGCACCACGTCCATCATGCCCTTGAAGGAAGGCCGCCGCGGGAAACCGGGCGGGCACATCAGCAGCGACGCCAGCACGGTGACCATCACCCCGGCCAGCGACGCCCAGGCAAGGCTCATATAACTAAAGCCGTACCACGCACCAATGGTGGCGACCAGAAAGCTGGTGATATTGGCCAGCAATCCGCAGATAAAGATCGGGCGGTAATTCAGCTCCCGGCGGAAATAGGCTACCGTGACGGCACCAAACGGGATCAGCAGAAAACTGATGGCCTGCACGCGCATCACGTCGCCCACCCCCGGTTGCCGGTAAAACTCTGCCACCACGCCGCTCAGCGCAAACAGCAGCACCGCCATCAGCCATGACACCACCAGGTTGGCGGTGAACGCGGCGCGGATTTTTGCGGCGGTCAGGTCTCGTTCCTGAATCAGGTATTCGGCCACGCCGAAGTCGCGAAAGGTGCTGGCCAATGCGGCCAGCACCGCCGCCACCGCAAAGATTCCGACTTCGGTCGGGCTCAGCAGGCGCGAGATGATCAGGGTGCTGGCCATCTGCAGGGCCGCGCCTACATAGCTGTCCGCCAGGGAATACAGCAGGGAGCGACGAACCGAACTCACACTGCCGGGCGGGGTGCTGGCCTACCGGCCGATGGGGAAATATTCGATACCCTGGGACCGCACGAACTTCGGGTCGTACAGATTGCGGCCGTCAAAAATCAGCGGTGTCTTGAGCCGGTTCTTGACGGTGTCCAGGTCGGCGCTGCGGAACTCTTTCCACTCGGTCACGATGACCAGCGCGTCGGCTTTGTCCAGCGCTTGCATCGCCTTGTCGGCGTAGGCCAGGCGCGGTTCGTCGCCAAATATGCGCTGGGCCTCGTGCATCGCCACCGGATCGTAGGCGGTAACGGTTGCGCCGCTGGCAAAAAGGTCGGCCAACAGTGTGCGGCTGGGCGCGTCGCGCATGTCGTCGGTGTTGGGCTTGAACGCCAGGCCCCACACGGCAAAATGTTTTCCCGTGAGGTCGTCTCCGAAGTGGCGCTTGATTTTGCTGCCCAGCACATGCTTCTGCGCGTCGTTGGCAGCTTCCACGGCCGCCAGCACCTGCAGGTCGATACCGGCTTTGTCGGCAGCGGTCTTGATCAGGGCCTTGACGTCTTTGGGGAAACACGAGCCACCATATCCGCAACCGGGGTACAAAAAGTCATATCCGATACGCGGGTCGGACCCAATACCCTGGCGCACCATTTCTATGTCGGCACCGAGCTTTTCGGCCAGGTTGGCCAACTCGTTCATGAAGCTGATGCGGGTCGCCAGCATCGCATTGGCTGCATACTTGATGAGCTCTGCGCTGCGTACATCGGTGACGATCAGGCGCTCGTGGTTGCGCTGAAACGGTGCGTACAGCGCCCGCATCAGGAAAATCGCCTGTTCGTTGTCGGCACCCACCACGATGCGGTCCGGGCGCATGAAATCGTCCACCGCAGCGCCTTCCTTCAGGAACTCGGGGTTGGAAACCACACTGAATGGTGTGTCTACGCCGCGCTTTTGCAGCTCGCTGGTGATGGTGGCTTTCACCAGGTCGGCGGTGCCTACCGGAACGGTACTTTTGTCGATCACGACTTTGTAGTCGGTCATGAGGCGGCCGATGGCACTGGCGGCGGCGAGCACATACTGTAGGTCGGCCGAGCCGTCTTCGTCGGGCGGTGTGCCCACGGCAATAAACTGGATCGTGCCATGCTGCACCGCCCGCTCCACACTGGTGGTGAAATGCAGGCGACCGGCGGCGACGTTGCGGCTGACCATCTCTTTCAAGCCGGGCTCGAAGATCGGGATGCCGCCCTCTTCAAGAATGCGAATCTTCGCGGCGTCCAGGTCCAGGCACAACACGTCGTTGCCGACCTCGGCCATGCAGGCCCCGCTGACCAAACCCACGTAGCCGGTGCCAACCACAGTAATTTTCATGTGCAGGTTCCGAAAGGGCGGCTCAACCGGCGGTCTTGGCGCTGACAAAGTCGGCCAGGGAGCCTACCGTGGCAAAGGTTGCGCCGTCGATGTCGTCGTCGTCCACCACCAGCCCAAACTGGTCTTCCATGGCAGTAATGAGCGACACCACCGCCATCGAGTCGAGCTCGGGTATGGCACCCAGCAACGGTGTGTCGCGGGTAAACGCGGCAGTGCGGCCGTTCAGGCTCAAGACTTCATCGAGCACGCGAAGTACTTCTTGGGTAACGTTCAATTGGGACTCCGGTTAAGCGCCTGCGGGAAAAGCACCGCCATTCTAGGGGCCAGGCGGTATGAGATACTTTTTACCTCTATGCCCGAATCCACCCTGCTGCCTGAACTGATTGCGGTGTCTGCCGGGCGGTCGCCGGATGTGCGGGCTCTGACGTATGGCGCGGCGAGCCTGACCTACGGCGAACTCTCCGATCAGGTGCAGCGCTTTGCCGCAGGTTTGTTGTCTCTTGGCCTGCAACGTGGCGAGCGGGTGGCGATCTACCTGGAGAAACGTCTCGAGACTGCCATTGCCAGTTTTGGGGCGCCCGCAGCGGGAGGTGTGTTTGTGCCGGTCAACCCGCTGCTCAAACCGGAGCAGGTGGCGTTTATCCTGCAGGACTGCAACGTACGCGTCTTGTTGACTTCGCCCGACCGCCTGCCGCTGCTGGCGGGTGCCCTCGCCGAATGCCCGGATCTGCGCCATGTGGTACTTACCGCTGCGGCCGCAGCGGCCTCGGCACCGGGTCCGGAGCTGCCAGGCGGCATCGCATGCGTTCAGTGGTCCGCGCTGCTGGACCAACCCGTGCGGCCTGGCCACCGCGTGATCGACGTGGACATGGCTGCCATTTTGTACACCTCGGGCAGCACCGGCAAACCCAAGGGGGTGGTGTTGTCGCACCGCAATATGGTGGCGGGCGCGAAAAGTGTGGCCTCTTACCTGCAGAACAATGCGCAGGACACGCTGGTGGCCGCACTGCCGCTTTCGTTTGACGCCGGCTTCAGCCAGTTGACCACCGCCTTTCACGCTGGCGCGCGGGTGGTGTTGCTGAACTACCTGATGCCACGCGACGTGCTGAAAACCATGGAGCGCGAGGGCGTGACCGGACTCACCGCAGTGCCGCCACTGTATATACAGCTTGCGCAACTGGAATGGCCTGCCAGCATCAACCAGCGCTTGCGTTATTTCGCCAATACCGGCGGCCATATGCCGCGCGAAACGCTGAATGCGCTGCGCCAGCGCGTGCCTGCAGCGCGGCCGTTCCTGATGTACGGCCTGACCGAAGCTTTCCGCTCCACCTACCTGCCGCCCGAGGAGGTAGACCGGCGGCCCGACTCGATCGGCAAGGCAATACCCAACGCTGATATTCTGGTGCTGCGCGAAGACGGGTCACCGTGCGCCGTGGACGAACCCGGCGAGCTGGTGCACCGCGGCGCCCTGGTTGGGCAGGGCTACTGGAACGACCCCGGCAAAACGGCCGAGCGCTACAAGTTGCTGGCCCAAGGTACGCCAGGGCGCGAAGCCGGCCTGCAACTGCCCGAGTACGCCGTTTTCTCGGGCGACACCGTGCGCATGGACAGTGAAGGGTTTCTGTATTTCATTGGTCGGCGCGACGAAATGATGAAAACCTCGGGTTACCGGGTCAGTCCGACCGAGGTCGAAGAGATTCTTTACGCCACCCGGCTGGTGGGTGAGTGCGCGGCATTCGGCGTCAAACACGCTGCGCTCGGGCAGGTGATCCAGGTGATTGCCACAGCCCCCGACGCCGACAGCCCTGAAGCGCCTGAGTCCGCAGAACCCGCCGCTGCGCTGTTGGCCGAGTGCCGCGCGCGGATGCCAGCCTATATGGTGCCGGCCGGCATCGAGTTTGTTGCCGGACCATTGCCGCGCAACCCGAACGGCAAGATCGACCGCAAGTTGTTGTCTACCAACTGGGCCGCGCGGTCCGCGCCATCGCCGGCCTGACGGACTCCGACTCACCGCTTTCACCGCCTTATAAATATTCCAGTCATGTCTGTTCCCCCTCGCCAGCTCCCGGTCCATGCGCCCATGCAGCAGTTTGCCGTGGAGCAAGGCGAACTGGTGGTTGGGGGCGAGCGGCTGTCGCTGCTGGCGGCGCGGGTAGGCCAGACCCCGTTTTATGCCTACGACCGGTCGCTGCTGCGCACGCGCGTAGCCAGCTTGCGTGAGGCCCTGCCGAAGGGCATAAAGTTGCACTACGCCATGAAAGCCAACCCGATGCCGGCCGTGGTCGGCTTCATGGCCGGTCTGGTGGACGGCATCGACGTGGCGTCGGGCGGTGAGCTCAAAGTGGCGCTCGATGCGGGGGCTGACCCGCAGGAGATCAGTTTTGCCGGGCCCGGCAAACGCACGGCCGAGTTGCGCCAGGCGGTGGCGTCGCGGGTACTGGTGAACCTGGAGTCGCCGCGTGAAGTGGGGGAGCTCGCGGCAATCTCACACGAACTGGGCCTGCCGGCGCGGGTGGCCGTGCGTGTTAATCCCGATTTCGAGCTAAAGGGCTCGGGCATGAAGATGGGCGGCGGGCCGAAACAGTTTGGTGTGGATGTGGAGCAAATGCCGGCCTTGCTGGCCGATATTGGCCGAGCCAAGCTCGCTTTTGAAGGTTTTCACCTGTTTGCGGGGTCGCAGAATCTGCGCCCCGAATCGATCTGCGAAGCACAGGAAAAGTCTTTCGATCTGGCAGTGCGGCTGGCGGCGCATGCACCGGGCCCGGTGCAGTTTCTGAATCTGGGCGGTGGTTTTGGCGTGCCCTATTTTCCGGGCGAACAGCGGCTTGACCTGCAGCCCATCGCAGACAACCTGGGTCGGCTGCTGCAGCGCGCGCGCAGCGAATTGCCACAGGCGTCTTTTGTGATCGAGCTGGGGCGCTATCTGGTTGCGGAGGCGGGCATTTATGTGACCCGCATCATTGATCGCAAGGTATCGCGCGGCCAGGTGTTCCTGGTGACCGACGGCGGCTTGAACCACCACTTGTCGGCGTCTGGCAACTTCGGGCAGGTAGTACGCAAGAACTACCCGGTGACGATCGGCAATCGCCTTGGCGGTGCGGACACCGAGCAGGCCTCGGTGGTGGGCCCGTTGTGTACGCCGCTGGACCTGTTGGCTGACCGCATGTTGCTGCCAGTGGCGCGGGCGGGGGACCTGGCGGTAGTGTTCCAGTCCGGTGCCTACGGTGCCAGTGCCAGCCCGCAGGCATTTCTGGGGCATGCCCCGTGCCTCGAAGTCCTGGTCTAGAACGACCACCGCCGGGCTGATAATGGTACGCACATGATCAAGATTTTCAACCACTACATCCACCGGCGGACGCTGTTGCAGATCATCCTCGACTTCGGGCTGGTCATCGGTGTGGTACTGCTTGCAGTCGGTTGGCGCGTACCCGATGTGAGCCGGGCGGCAGCAGCTGCCTTGCCTTCGGCGGCATTGCTGGCTGCGGGTGCCCTGGCCGTCAATGCTGCGCTGGGCTTCTACCAGCGCGTACACAACCGCTCGGTAGCCCAGTCGCGCGCCCGCGCTGTGCTTTCGCTGTTCTTGATCGTGCCACTGGCCTACATTGTTCTGGGTGTGTTCCCGCTGGGTCTTGAAGACCACAATTTTGTCGCTTTGTCGGTGGCAGCCGGTTTGGTGGCGGTGATGGTCTACCGGGTCTACGACGGCCATTCCACGGCCCAATCGATGATGCGCCAACGCGTCTTGGTGTTTGGCACGGGTACGCGGGCCAAACTGGTCGGGCGCACACTGCAGAAGTCGGATCCGCACATCGACCTGGTGGGCTACTACGCCAGCCCGAACGAGTCGGTAGCCGAGGTGTCGGCCTGGGGTATTTTGTCGCCCAATACCTCGCTGACCGACATCGTCATGGAGCAGCAGGTGGATGAGATCGTGGTTGCACTGGCCGAGCGGCGCGGCGGCAGTATGCCGCTGCGCGAGCTGCTGGACTGCAAGCTGCAGGGCGTGCGGGTTGTCGACATGGCCACCCATTTCGAGAAAACGCTGGGCCAGATCCGGCTCGACTCGGTGTCGGCCGGCTGGCTGATTTTTGGCGACGGTTTCAGCCAGGGTGTGCTGCGCACGATTGTCAAGCGCCTGTTCGACGTAGTTTGCGCTGCGATCCTGATCATCCTGGCGTCGCCCGTCATCCTGCTGACCGGCATTCTGATCCTGCTCGAGAGTGGCGGCCCGGTGCTGTATCTGCAAGAGCGCGTGGGCTTGAATGGTCGCCTCTTCAACGTGGTGAAATTTCGC
>JANOCN010000434.1:0-7512 GCA_031412185.1 Betaproteobacteria bacterium
GCGCCAGTTGCCCACTGTTTGACCAGCCACCATGGTGCGCAATGCGGCACCTATCTGCGTGATGCTCAGACCCAGATCCGAGGCGACGTCGCGGCGCACCTCGATATCCAGGGTGGGTTTGTTGGGCTTCACGCTGGAGTCGATATCCACCAGACCCGGTATCGACCGGATTTTCTCCAGCGCCTGCCCAACAAACCCACCCTGGATATCGAGGTGCGCCGCGACGTGGCCTCGGATCTAGGTCTGAGCATCACGCAGATAGGTGCCGCATTGCGCACCATGGTGGCTGGTCAAACAGTGGGCAACTGGCGCGCGCCAGACGACCAGACCTACGACGTGAACGTGCGGCTGGCGCCGGATTCACGCAATGCAGCCGACGACCTGCAGCGCCTGCCCTTTGCAGTAGGCACCAATGCCGACGGCAGCACACGTATCGTGCGGCTCAACCAGGTGGCGCAGGTGCGCGAGGCCACAGGTCCGAACCAGATCAACCGGCGCGACCTGACGCGTGAGGTCAGCATCAACGGCAATGTGTTCGGCCGCTCGGCCGGCGAGGTGTCGGCAGACATCCGCAGCGCCATGGACGGCATCAGCTTCCCGCCCGGCTACAGCTTCAAGTTCGGCGGCTCCACCAAGAATATGGCCGAGGCGTTTGGCTATGCCATCTCGGCTTTGGTGTTGGCGATTGTGTTTATCTACATGATCCTGGCCAGCCAGTTCAAGAGTTTTCTGCAGCCGCTGGCCTTGATGACCTCGCTGCCACTGACGCTGATTGGCGTAGTGCTGGCGCTGATGCTGTTTCGCTCCACCCTGTCGATGTTTTCGGTGATCGGTGTGGTGATGCTGATGGGCCTGGTCACCAAGAACGCTATTTTGCTGGTGGACTTTGCCATCCGCGCGCGCGAAGACACTACCGCACCGGACGGCAGCCGTGTCGCGGGCCTGCCACGCGAAGAAGCACTGCTGCTGGCTGCCAAGGTACGGTTGCGCCCTATCCTCATGACCACCCTGGCGATGGTTTTCGGCATGGTGCCGCTGGCGTTCGCTCTCAGCGAAGGCTCGGAGATGCGCGCTCCGATGGGGCAGGCCGTGATCGGCGGCGTGATCACCTCCTCGCTGCTCACGCTGGTGGTGGTTCCGGTGGTGTATTGCTACATGGACGACCTGGCCAACTGGGCCAAGCGGCTCTGGGTCGGTGGCAAGAAGAGCGCGCCCCAGCCCCTAGAATCGTCCGGTTGACCTGCTACTGGAATCCCCATGAATTACGCGATGAATCTGGAGCAAGCCCGCTTCAACATGATCGAGCAGCAAATCCGCCCCTGGGATGTGCTCGATGCGCACGTGTTGTACCTGTTGTCGGTTGTCAAACGCGAAGACTTTGTTCCCGTTGCCCACAAAGCGCTGGCGTTTGTGGATATGGAAATACCGCTACCTGGCGGCCAGGTCATGCTGGCCCCGCGCGTGGAGGCGCGGCTGCTACAAGACCTGGGTGTACAAAAACACGAGAAGGTGCTGGAGATTGGCGCGGGCTCGGGTTACATGGCTGCGCTGCTGGCGCACCGCGCGCAGCGTGTGATCACGCTGGAAATCGATGCGCAGCTGGCCGCGTTCGCACGCTCCAACCTGCAGATGGCAGGTATCCACAACGCCGAGGTACGGCACCTGGACGGCGCGCGTGGCGTGCCGGCCGAGGGGCCGTTCGACGTGATCCTGCTCAGTGGTTCGGTGGCCGAAGTGCCGCAATCCTTGCTGGCGCACCTGAAAATCGGCGGGCGACTGGGCGCCATCGTGGGCGATGAACCCATGATGCGCACCACCTTCGTGTCACGCGCCGGCGACACCCAATACCGGACCAGCCAGCCCTGGGATACCGTGGCCCCGCGCCTGCAGAACTTCCCGGAACCCTCAGCGTTCAGATTCTGAATCTGCCGCACTTGCCCCAGCCCGTCCCACCTGCCGTAAGCCCGCCCCATGATCGCCCAAGTCCGCCCCGCACAACTGGCCGCATGGCTGGAAAACGCACGCAGCATCGCAGCACCCGTGGTGCTGGATGTACGCGAGCCCGCAGAGCTGCGCGCCGCCAGCGTGAACGCAGGCGACTTCGAACTGGTGACCATTCCGATGGGCAGCATTGCCGCGCGGCTGTCGGAGCTCGACCCGGCGCGGCCAGTCGCCTGCCTGTGCCACCACGGTGCCCGCAGCATGCAGGTAGCCTCGTTCCTGCAGGGCCGGGGCTTCAGCCATATCGCCAACATTGCCGGGGGCATCGATGCATGGGCCGAAGAACTCGACTCCCGCGTAGCGCGGTATTGATAGCGGATATTCCGATCTAGGAGCTTCATGAAAACGTTCCGTCTGTTTCCCATCGTCTTGTTGTGCAGCGCCCTGGCACCCTCGGCGCACGCACAAAGTCTGGTGGATCTGTATGACTCTGCGCGGCCGTATGACGCCACGTTCCAGTCGGCCCAGTCGCAGTACCAGGCGACCCTCGCGCGCGCCGACCAGTCCCGCGCCGGTACCTTGCCGACGGTGAATCTGGGCATGGCGGCGTCACTTAGCGCGATCGACAGCAGTTCCCGGCTGGCCAACCCGTCATTTGCCTCCACCAGCGCCACCGTCAGTGCGTCACAGCCCTTGTACCGTCCGGCCAACTGGATCACGTACGAGCAGGGGAAAAAATCCGTTGCGGTAGCGCAGGCGCAGTTGCAGACCGCCGAGCAGGACCTGGTGATCCGCGTGAGCCAGGCTTACTTCGACGTGCTGGCGGCGCAGGATGCGCTGACGTTTGTGGGTGCGCAGAAAACGGCAGTGTCCGAACAGCTGGCCTCGGCCAAGCGCAATTTTGAAGTCGGTACCAGCACCATTACCGATACGCGCGAAGCGCAAGCCCGCTTCGACCTGGTGGTGGCGCAGCAGATCGCCGCCGAAAACGACTTGCGCGTCAAGAAGCTGGCGCTCGACCAGCTGGTGGGCAAAAGCGAAGCGGCACCCAAAACGCTTGCACCGCCGGTGTTGTTGCCCGCCCTGGTGCCCGCCGACGTCAATGTGTGGGTCGAGCAGGCCATCATCGACCACCCGGCATTGCGCCAGGCGGCATTGGCGCTGGAGGTAGCGCAGCTTGAAACCCGCAAAGCCGAGACCGGCAACAAGCCTACCCTGGACCTCAACGGAAGCCACTCGATGGCGCGCAATGACGGCAGCGCGGCGTCGCGGGTCGATTCACGGTCCGCCACCACCACGGTTGGTCTGGCCTTTAACTTGCCGCTCTTCGCCGGTTACGCGATCCAGAACCGGATCAAGGAAACACTGGCGCTCGAAGAAAAAGCCCGCACCGACCTGGAAGCCGCGCGGCGCAGCGTGTCGCAGGCCACCCGCGCTGCATTCTTTGGCGTGTTGTCGGGCCAGGGACAGGTGAAGGCGCTGGAAGCGGCCGAGGCCTCCAGCCAGAGTGCGCTGGACGCCAACAAGCTCGGTTACCAGGTCGGGGTGCGCATCAATATCGATGTGCTGAACGCGCAAAGCCAGTTGTTCCAGACCAAAAGGGACCTGGCCCGTGCGCGTTACGACGTGCTGTTGGGCAGCCTCAAGCTGCGCCAGGCGAATGGGTCGCTCAAGGCTGAAGACCTGCTGGCCGTCAACGCACTATTGGCAAAGTAGATTCAAGCGCATGCAGCCTGTCAACGTACTGTGTATCAAATGGGGCCGCAAGTATGGCCCCGAGTACGTCAACAAATTGCATTCGATGGTACGGCGCCACCTCAAGCGGCCTTATCGTTTTGTGTGCCTGACCGACGATCCGCAGGGCATAGAGGCGGGGATCGAGGTCAAACCGATCCCGCTCGTGGGTTTTTCGGAGTTCGATACCCGCCAGCCGTGGACCTTCGGCCACGGCTGGCTCAAGCTCACCAGCTTCGCCAGCCCGCTGTACGACCTGAGCGGGCGCACCCTGTTTCTGGACCTGGACATCGTCATCGTGGACGACATCGACGTTTTTTTCGATGCGCCCGGCGAGTTTTGCGTCATACGGGAATGGGACAAGACCGATGGCACTGGCAACACCTCGGTCTACCTGTACACCATTGGTGCCCACACCGATGCACTGCAGCACCTGATCAACGACCACCGCGGCGCGATGGCAGACGTGCGCAACGAGCAGGAATACGTCACCGGCTTTATCGGTCGGCAAGGCAAGATCAGCTACTGGCCAGCCGCCTGGTGCGTCAGCTTCAAGCGCCACTGCGTGCCGCGCGGCCTGATGAACTGGGTGCGCCCGCCCAGCATCCCCCCGGGGGCCAGGATCATCGCCTTTCACGGCAAACCCAACCCACCCGATGCCATTGTGGGTGTCAGCGGCAAATGGTACCGCCGGGTGCCACCGACGCAGTGGGTGGCGGATCACTGGCGCTAGCGCTCGCGCTGCGCCTCCCTGAACAGCATGGCCTGGGCCTACCGCCTGCTGGTGTATTGCGCGACCCCGGCGGTGCTGCTGTACCTGTGGTGGCGCGGACGCAAGGACCCCGCCTACCGGTTGCGCTGGGGCGAACGCCTGGGCCTGCAAAGCCTGCCTGCCAGGTACCGGGGCGGCGTCGTGCTGCATTGCGCGTCGGTAGGCGAGGTGATAGCAGCCCGCCCCCTGATTGCGCGGCTGCTGGCCGGCCCGCAGTACTTGCCACTGGTGCTTACCTGCTCTACGCCCACCGGCTCGCGCATGATCCGCGAGTCCTATGACGACGCTGTAGGGCATCTTTATTTCCCGCTTGATGTGCCTGGTGCAACGCAGCGCTTTCTCGAGGCGCTGCGGCCGCGGCTGGTGCTGCTGCTCGAGCGCGAGTTGTGGCCCAACTTTTTGCACCAGGCGCAGATGGGTGGCATACCGGTCGCACTCGTCAACGCCCGCCTGTCGGCGCGCTCTGCGGCCGGATACGCGCGTTGGCGCAGCCTTATGGGGCCTGCCATCCGCAGCCTGGGCCTGGTGTGCGCCGAAGACAAGGTCACGGCCGCACGGTTCGCTGCACTGGGTGTGCCCGCCTCCCGCCTCGTTGTCACCGGCAACATCAAGGCGGACGTGGATGTACTGCCCGAACTGCAGCAGAGGATCAGCGCCACCCGGGCGTTGTGGGCCGGCCGGCCGGTGTTGACGGCGGGTAGCACACACGCAGGAGAAGACGAGGCGCTGGTCGCGGCGTTCCAGTCGCATCTGAAGCTGTCGCCGCAGACGCTGCTGGTCCTGGTACCTCGGCACCCGGAGCGTTTTCCGGCGGTAGCCCAATTGCTGGCGCAAGCGGGTCTGCGTTTTGTGCGCCATAGTCTGGGGCAGGTCCCCACGGCCGACACGCAGGTGCTGCTGGGCGACACCATGGGCGAGCTCATGTTCTGGTACGGTGTGGCCGACGCATGTTTTGTAGGCGGCAGCCTGATCCGCCGCGGCGGCCACAACCCGCTCGAGGTGCTGGCACTGCACCGGCCCCTCATCGCCGGGCCACACACCGAGAATTTCGCGCAGTCGTATGCCGCGCTGCTGTCGGCGGGCGGTATGCTGGCGGCGAATGATGCCGATGCTGTTTTGCGGCAGTTCCAAATCCTGCAGCAAGACGGCCGCTTGGTGCGACCGCTGGTGACACACGCTGACACGGTCTACCGGCAACTGGCCGGTGCCAGCGACCGAACCATGGCGCAACTCGACAAGCTGCTCGCACCGCTGCCCGCAGCAGCCGCTGCCGCCCTATCGACCTTCAACGTGGGCCGGGAGTCGATGTGGTTTAACGCGCACTACTTCAAGACTGCGAATCCAAACGTTTTCGACCCCGCCTGGTGGCAACAGCAAGGCTCGGCCCGTAGCCGCAGTGGCGGGCGCGGACAAGTGCACTTTGTGGCCGACGCACAAGGCAGCTACGTGCTGCGCCACTACCACCGCGGTGGCCTCATGGCCAGGCTCAGCAAAGACCTGTTTCTGGCGCAGCCCCTCGCCAGAACCCGTGCCATGGCCGAGTTCAGCTTGCTGGGCAAATTGCGCGCACTCGGCCTGCCCGTGCCCCGCGCCTGCGCCGCGCGCCGTACACGGTTTGGCATCTGGTACCGCGCGGACATTTTGGTGGAGCAGATTCCCGACGCCACCGACGTTGCGGCACTGCTGCGCCAGCAACGCGCGCTGAGCACCGAGGAATGGAACGCCCTGGGCCGCGCCGTGCGGCAGTTGCATGACGCACAGGTCTACCACGCCGACCTGAACTGCCACAACCTGATGCTCGACACACGCGGCAAGGCCTGGATTGTCGACTTTGACAAATGCGCGTTCCGCGCCGGGGAGGACTGGAAACAGGCGAATCTGAATCGCCTGCTGCGCTCACTGCGCAAAGAGCTGCGGCTGGACCCGGGGTTTCGCTGGGCTGAGGAAGATTGGGCGCATTTTTTGGATGGCTACCGGGTTCACGGTGCGTGAACCGGCTGGCAGGGGCGCGGAGATCATGCGGATAACGTCTCCGTCCTCCCGCTCACAGTGGCACACCAACAAGAAAGACACGAATTTGAAACCGCTTGTTTGGCGCGAGGTGGCTCTTGCGCCGTCGCGCGATCAAGGGTCAGCTGCCTCGCCGCCAGAGCGCCACGTACAACCCAAGACCTACCATAGTTACCCCAGAAGCTTTGGTAAGAACGCGTTCGCGCTTTCTGCGAGCCTGGTCCGAACGCAAGACCCGGGTGGCCCCCAAAACTGCGAGCACATCGACGAGCGTGTTGAGCACCACGCAAACAGTCCCCATGACGACAAGTTGAACCGTGATTGCTGCACCAGGTACAACGAACTGCGGCAAAAACGCAAGAAAGAACAATGCGGTTTTGATGTTCAGCACCTCTACAAGCACGCCATCCCGTAGCGCCTTGCGCGTGCCAAGAGCAGATACCCCGGCTGATTCGGAGTGGGCTTCCTTGGACAGCAGCAGCCGGAGTCCGAGGTAGATGAGATAAGCGGCACCTGCATACTTGACGATGGAAAATGCAAGTGCTGATTGGACCAGAAGCACTGAGAGTCCGAACGCCGCCGCCGCGACATGAAACATACCTCCGATAGCTGTGCCAATACACGATGCCAGGCCCTCCGCGCGGCCTCCAGCAGCCGTTCGAGCAACAACATATGCCATGCCCGGGCCTGGTGTGAAGGCGAGAACGAGAGCGGCTAGAAGGAACGTGAGATAGGACGACATGAATTGGATTCTGGCCAGGCGCAAAGATCAGCCCGACGGTATCAGGCGGCACTTGGCCACTTAATCTCGACCTTGCGATTCAATCACTTGGGTAGTGCTTCTCAAGAGGCATCACTGCGGCGTCGCCAGTACGTGGGCCGACGGCGGAAGTGCGCTAGCAAGGCGGACATGGCATTTCTCCGGATAACGATGGCGGCATTTTAGGCCAGCGCGTCCGCGACCAAAAGACACCTCGACTCCCTTCAAAACCATGGAGAATCACACCCCATGAACGACACCAAGCTCCCTCCTCCGCTGCCCGACCACCTGTCTG
>JANOCN010000435.1:0-1548 GCA_031412185.1 Betaproteobacteria bacterium
CAGCATGGAGTGGTGTTCTGTACGGGCATGCAAAAACGCGGAGCCCTTGGGCGCGCAGAGCCACTTGTGGCAGTTGCCCACGTAGAAGTCGGCGCCGATGGCGTCCAGGTCCAGCGGAATCTGCCCTGGCGCATGGGCACCGTCGATGAATGTTGCGATGCCTCTTGCGCGGGCGGCCGCACAAATCTCCGCTGCCGGAAGAATCAAGGCCGTGGTGGATGTGATGTGGCTGAAGTAGATGAGCCTGGTCTTCGATGTCACGGCCGACATCAACAGCTCTGCCGTGGCCTCCCGGGTGAAGGGCAGCGGTATCTCGACACGCCGGTACGCGGCCGCGGCCCTGGCGCACATGCGTTGCCAAGTGGCATCGCAGGCACCGTATTCGAGACTGGTGGTCAGCACCTCGTCTCCTGGCTGGAGGGCAAGCGACTGCGCAACCACATTGACACCCGTCGTGGAGTTCGGCACGAATACCAGCTCTTCCGCCCGGGCCCCGAGCTCCCGGCCAAGCGCCTGGCGGGCCTGGAGCAGAAGTTCCGCCGATCGGCGACCCAGAAACTCGACCGGGTTGCGCTCCATCTCCAGCTGCCAGCGGCGCTGCGCATCCAGCACTTCGCGTGGGCATGCCCCAAACGACCCGTGGTTCAGGAAGACAAGGTCGGGGTCCAGCAGGAACTGATCGCGCATGGGCAAATCATGCCGCCAATGCTTCCATCGGCACGCCAAACCGCCGTGCCAGCGCCTGTGTCTGGCGCAGGTTCAACTCCCGCTTGCCTGACAACACGGCGGACACCACGCTTTGCGCTCCTACCTCCGGCAGGTCAGACTGTCGCAGGCCGTGCTGCTCCATCAAAAAAGCCAGGCGGGTTGCCGGCGTGCTGTTGTTCGGCCAGGGGTGCACGCGGTCTTCGTATTCGCGGATCCGGTCACCGAGCAATTCGGCCAGACCAGCCAGCGGGCTGGCATCGATGGACGCGGTGTTTTCCATCAGACTCTCGGCAACCTCCAGTAACTGCCCATAGTGCGCCTCGTCGCGCACGGGCGCGCCAAGACCCAGTGCTTCGTGCAGTGCAACCCAGTGCGCAGTGATGTCGGACAGATTCATTTCCATGCTCCTTTGTCGTATTCGGTGTGGGTCAGTACCGCCTTCACCCACATCAGCCCGGCCCGGAAGGCAATTGCCGTAACCAGCCGATACTTGTTGCCGCCGATGTTGAACACATAACGCTCGCCCACCTTGTCCACACTGGCGAACGTTGCCTTAAGTTGTGCAAAGCTGCTGAACGTGCCGTGCTCCACCAAGTGCCTGAAGTCCTGCAAGGGCTGCGACGCGTCGGGATGCAGCGTTGCAAACTCACGCAGCGCTTTGTTGGAAATCAGCTTCATGGGCACCCAATAGTATAGCAAAATGCTATAGATATCCAGGCCCACTCCTACGTCCCCATAGTCAGCCGTCCGACGGGCCGGCACACGCGCACAGCGCAGACTGGACATCGCCGCGCTTAAGCGCAATCTTGAAGAGGAAGCAACATGCTAAAGGTCTACGGC